>CAMCYC010000004.1 GCA_945883795.1 Sulfurimonas crateris
CAGCAATTCTAACTGATTTTCACTACAGTAAGGCTTAAAATCCCTATAATCAGGGGTTTTAAGGCACTGTATAAGAACTTAAATTATTCTAATATAAATTTTCACAAAAAATAAAGCCCTAAATTTAGGGCTTTGATAGACCTAAAAATTTCAGTTAGAATTGCTGTATGGACACACTCTTTTATCTAAAGCATTTGCAAATGATTTTAAAGTTGGTAAAATTGCTATGGATATTGCATTATATCATCATGAAAAATGGGATGGTAATGGATATCCGCAAGGATTGATTAAAGAGAATATACCAATTGCTGCCAGAATAGTAGCAATTGTAGATGTGTTTGATGCTCTAATGAATTCAAGAGTTTACAAAAATGCTTGGACGCTAGAAGATACTTTGAAAGTGATAGCGGAAGGTTCTGATGTGCATTTTGAGCCTAGACTTGTTAAATTATTTTTATTAAACATAGAATGTTTTATGAATGTTCTTTCAAAATATAGAAGCGATTCAGACGAAAGAACAGATTGTAAAATAATATTACAAAAATAACATACTTTTTACAAAATTTCGCATAATTTATTCAGTCACTACTTAAGGTGTTTTTTGTATAATAATTTCAATTTTTATTTAAAATAAAGGGTAAATGTATGGATTGGGGTAAGGTAATATATGTATTTTTTTCGTTGATGAGTGTTACATCAATTGCAGGTTTTTTGTATGAGCATAGTGCGGTTGCACTGTTTGTGGCTGGTAGTTTAAATCTTGTTTCTACATTCTTGAAAATAGGTGTACGAAATTTGCTCTCGGCTGAACTTTTAGCATCTTCATTGGTAGCAGATTTGCATCTTATCCCTGCATTTATTTATTTAGAAGTTGTTGGAAATGTTGAATGGGCAATTGCTCTTGCGATTGGTGCTTTAATAGCAAATATATTTTCTATGGGTCTTGTTTACATAGAAAGTTCAAAAATACATGATGAATATTAGGATATTTTTTTGGAATATAGCGCACAAATAATAGAAAAAAAATGGCAAGAGTATTGGAAGCAAAATAAAAGTTTTGAGCCAAGTGAAGATTTTACTAAAGAGAAAAAATATATTTTAAGTATGTTTCCATTCCCAAGTGGAAGGCTTCATATGGGGCATGTGAGAAACTATTCTATCAGTGATGCTTTTGCAAGGTATCATCGCCAACAAGGTAAAAATGTTCTGCATCCAATCGGTTTTGATAGTTTTGGAATGCCAGCTGAAAATGCAGCTATAAAAAATGGTTCTCATCCTAAGGGTTGGACTTACGATAATATAGATTACATGAAAAAAGAGTTTTATGCGCTTGGTTTTTCGTTTTCTCGTGATAGAGAATTGGCAACAAGTGATGAGCTTTATACAAAATTTGAACAAGCTTTTATTATTGATATGTTTGAAAAAGGGTTGCTTTACCGTAAAAAAGGGCTACTAAATTGGTGTCCGCATGACCAAACAGTTTTGGCAAATGAGCAAGTGGTTGAGGGGTGTTGTTGGAGATGTGATACGCCAATTGTTAAAAAAGATATGAATCAATATTATTTTAAAATTACTCAGTATAGCGATGAACTTTTGAATGATTTAAAAAAGCTTGAAGGTGGTTGGCCCAAACAAGTGCTTACCATGCAAGAAAATTGGATAGGTAAATCAAATGGTTTGGCGTTTGATTTATTTTTTGATGAGTTTTCTTTAGTAAAATTAAATAATACTTTTAATAGTTTTGATGTTTTTACGACTCGTCCCGATACAATTTATGGCGTAAGTTATACAGCTCTTGCTCCAGAACATGCAATTGTTGCTTACATGATAGAAAACAATTTGTTACCAACAGATACTATTGAACTTATCAAAAAAATGAAAACAACATCATCAATTGATAGACAAAAAGAAAAAAGTGGTGTTCCTTTAAATATAGAGGTAATTCATCCACTCACTGGTAAAAAAATTCCAGTTTGGGTTGCAAATTTTGTTTTGATGGATTATGGAAGTGGTGCTGTTATGGCAGTTCCTGCACATGATGAGAGAGATTTTGACTTTGCCAAAAAATATGATTTACCTATACTTGGTGTTATTAAACCATTTGATAAAGAATTAAGTTTAGAAACTGCTTTTACAGAAGTGGGTGAGCTTTTTAATTCTGAGTCTTTTAATGGCATGAACTCTAAAAATGCACAAGCAGAGATTATAAAGTATTTTGAAGAGAACAAAATAGGCAAAAAAACAACAAACTATAAACTCAAAGATTGGGGTGTAAGCCGTCAGAGATATTGGGGTGCGCCCTTACCTTTTGTGCATTGTGATGATTGTGGTTTAGTAATGGAAAAAAAAGAGAATCTTCCAATTGCTTTACCTGATGATGTTGTGATAAATGGAGAGGGAAATCCACTTGATAATCATCCAACATGGAAACATTGTAAATGCCCTACATGTGGTAAAGATGCTCTGAGAGAAACTGATACGATGGATACTTTTGTTGAGTCTTCATGGTACTTTTTACGATTTTGTGCTTCACCTGAAAATTGGCAAAAAGAGGCTTTCTCAGAGAAACAGATAAAGTATTGGATGGGAGTTGACCATTATATTGGTGGCATTGAACATGCAATATTACATCTTTTATATGCACGATTTTTTACTAAAGTATTTCGTGATTTGGGTTATATAAGTTTTGATGAGCCTTTTGATAAGCTTTTAACGCAAGGTATGGTTTTAAAAGATGGTTCTAAAATGAGTAAATCAAAAGGTAATACCGTTGACCCAGATGCAATTATAGAAAAATTTGGTGCAGATACAGCCCGAATGTTTATACTTTTTGCTGCCCCGCCTACTCAAGAGTTGGAGTGGAACGATAGTGGAGTTGAGGGAGCGCATAGATTTATAAAAAGATTTTTTACTCATGCAAGAAATATTGTAAAGACAAATAAAATTCCTAAGATTGCACATAATAGATTAAACAAAGATGAAAAATTTGCAAGAAAAAAAGTGTACGAAGCATTGGTTCGTGCAGATGATGTTTATAACGAAAGATACACTTTTAATACTATGATTGCAGGTGTCATGGAAGCTATGAATGCACTTAATGGGCAAAATGATTCTGCTGTTTGGAGTGAAGGGTATTGGATTTTAAGCTCTATCATGGAACCTGTTATCCCTCATACTTGTTGGGAAATTAGTAGTCAATATTTTGGTTTGCATAATTTTTCTTCTCAAGTAGTACTTGATGAAGTTTTTGTTGAAGATAGTATTACTCTTGGCGTTTCTATTAATGGAAAAGTACGAGGACAAATTGAAGTAGCAATTGATGAAACACAGGACAAAATTATTAGTTTAGCAAAACAAAATGTAGAAAAATGGTTGGAAGATAAAACAATTATAAAAGAGATTGTTGTACCTAAAAAATTAGTTAATTTTGTAATAAAAGGTTAATTTTTTATATGTTTTCACAGTATCTAAAATGGTTATTTTTTATATTTATAATATTCTCTTTCACTGGATGTGGATACAAACCGAGTTCAAAATTTTCACGCAATGTTCTTGGTGAAAAAATCAGTACAAGTGTGACAATTTCTTTAGAAGACCCTGAAAATACTGTACTTATAAAAGATTCAGTTGACAGAGCTATTCTTGAAACTTTCCATGCTAGCATTGTAGATAGAGGAAGTGCTAATACCCATTTAAATGTTGAGATTCAAAAGACTTGGTACACTCCTATTCAATATAATAATGATGGTTATGTTGTGAGTTATAAAATGAATGTTCTTTTAAATATAACAAGAGAACATAATCATAAAAGTAAAAATTATTTAGTATCAGGTTTTTATGATTTTTCTGTGCAACCAAATTCAGTTGTAAGTGATTTAGATAGATTTGATGCAATTAGGCGTGGTGCTACAAAAGCGATTGAAGCATTTATTGCTCAAGTATCAATTGAGGATGCAAGAAAACAAAGGGTAGGGGAAGAGTAATTATGACAGTAAAAAATATAATATACAATGCTACAAGACGCTTAGAATTGGAAGGCAAACTGTTGATGCCAGATTCTTATGCAGAAGCTTTTTGTAAAGAAGCACAAAGAGCAGGTATCTTAGTTGAAGATTGCTCTCATATGGAGAAATTTATTAAAACTCTTAATAAAGATTTTCAATTAGAATTAATGGATTATAGAATTAAAACAATGGATGAATTGACCCGTTTTTTAATTGCTAAACTTAACCGAACAGACCCATCTCAATGTATAAAAAAATTGGAAACTCAAATAATTTTCACAAAAAAAGTTTTGCAAGTTGTCGAACTTTTGCATAACAAAGATGCCTCTATGCTGGCTAAAAGAAGTTTTGAATTGTTAAATACTGGTGGTAATTCCGCTCAGATGGAACAGTTTAAACAGTTATGGATTAATTTTGCTAGTACTTATGATGATTCATTTTTAGATAAATTAAAGTCTGTGGGAAGTGTAGATGATTGTGACTTAAAAAAAACGATAGATAATCTTAACCTTTCTTTGGAGCCTTCAGGTAGACTGGATAAAAATATTGACCTTTCTGGTATTGCTTCTTTGATTATTTCATCTTTAACACCTTCTATTGCTGCTAGTGTAAGTGATGAAATTATATCTATTAGTGACAGAATACAAAAAGACCCATCTTCTTTAGGTATTTTGAGTGTTGAAGAGGAGATTAGAAATGCAATTTCTCTAAGAATTGCTCTTGATAAGCAAAGCGTTAAAAATATGATTACATCTTTGGATGGTGTGCTTGATAAACTCTCCTCAAAACTTATCACGATGATTGAGCGTTCTGATACTTCCAATCATGATATTCAAACAATTAAGCATGATTTAGAAGTTTCTAGCGATGAGGCAAGTACAAATTTTAAAATTGCACATAAAAAATTATTTATGATAGCAGTAGCGCTTGAAAAAAATACAGAAGATTTTAGTTCAGAGTTAAAAAAACACAATAATGAAGTTGCAATTCTGACACAACATGTACATGATTTAAAAGAGGAATTAGCAGCTATTAAGAAAGAGTCTAAAGAAGATTTTTTGACAAAAATTTATAATAGACGGGCTTTGAATGAATTTTTACTGAACAGAGAAGCAGAATTTAAAAGAAATGGGCGTAATTTTTCGATAGTAATGTTTGATTTAGATAAATTTAAATCGGTCAATGATACTTACGGTCATGAAGCAGGAGATGCAATTTTATCTGCATTTTCAAAAATATTAAGTCAAGAAGCAAGAAATGTTGATATTGTTGGAAGATATGGTGGTGAAGAGTTTATGGTTATTTTGAGTGAAACTGATACAAAAGGGGCAGTTGTATTTGCTGAAAAAGTAAGAGTTCATGTTCAAAATGCCCATTTTTTGTATAAAGACCAAAGAATTGATATAACTATTAGTGCTGGAGTGTGTGAGAGAAAAGTTCAAGATACGATTGAGCGAGTCATTAATTCTGCTGATGAATATTTGTATCAAGCAAAAAATAACGGTAGAAATCAAGTAGCGTATAAGCAGTGATACTAGAAAGTTTTTTAGACGCAAAACCCCTTTATTATGATGAAATCGATTATACTCGCATGCCACGGGTGTATGAAAAGATTAAACAACATTTTAAAGATGTAAAAATTGTTCATATTATTGGAACAAATGGTAAAGGTACAACAGGGCGTTTTCTTGCAAGTGCATTGCATGCCAATGGATACAAAACGGGACATTTTACATCTCCGCATATTTTAGTATTTAATGAAAGAATTTGGCTTGATGGCAATAATATTAGTCATGAAAATTTACAAAAGTCGCATGAAAAGTTACTGACACTTTTATCTTTTGAGGATGCTAGCTCTTTAAGTTATTTTGAATATACAACTTTTTTAGCCATGATAGCTTTTGATGGATGTGATTATATTGTTTTAGAAGCGGGTCTTGGTGGTGAGCATGATGCTACTGCTGTTTTTGATAAAATTTTGACTCTAGTTACTCCTATAGATATGGACCATGAAGCATTTTTAGGCAATACAATCACTAAAATAGCTACTACAAAACTCTCTGCAATTCAAAATAATGCTATTTTAGGTTTTCAAAAAAATGAAGATGTGTATCATGTTGCTCAAAAACTTGCTCTAAAAAATACTCTTACTATTTATCATGTAGAAGATTTTATACAAGAGCTAGATACTCTTAAAATTCAAAATATTTCAGGACAACTTTTTCTTCCACCATATTTAAGAGATAATTTATCCTTGGCAATAAGTGCTTTAAAATTCTTAGATATACAATATGCTGAACACAATTTTAAAAACTCGAAATTATTTGGCAGATTAAGTAAAATTAGTGAAAATGTTTTGATTGATGTGGGACATAATGCTTTGGCCGCTTCATCAATTTTTACTGCTTTAATTGGAAAAAAATATATTCTGATTTATAACAGTTATAAAGATAAAAATTATAAAAAGATTTTACAAATATTAAAACCAATTATAGAGCATGTTGAGATTATCGCAATTGATGAGAAAAGAATTGTCTCAAGAGAGTTACTTGAAGCTGTCTTGGATGAATTAGATATAAAATATATCCCTTTTGAAATACTTGATACACAAAAAAAATATCTAGTTTTTGGTTCTTTTAGTGTTGTTGAAAAATTTATGAAACAATACTCATGAATAAACATTTTACTATAACTATTAATGATGATGATGGCGTTTATCAAGTAAATCTTCATAAATTTGTAAAAAAAATTGTTTTATATTTTTTACTATTTTTATTATTTGTTGCATTATTTGGTCTTGGAACTATTGTATATCTTGATTCTAAAGTGGAATGGATTGAACATAAACGGATTGAAATGCAACAGGCTTATATGCAATTAAAAATTAAAAATTCTGATTTAGATTCAAATATAAAAGAATCTCAAACTCTTCTTGATGTGAAAAAGAGGGAATTAGATGAAATATCAGACTCTTTATCTGAAATTGAAGAGATGATAGGGTTATCAAATACTGATAAAATTCCATTAAAAGAACGAATTTCTGAAACGAAAATTACATCAGAGCAGATAATGACTTTATTTCAATTTATTCCAAACGGTTCCCCTATAGAATATAATGGTATTACGAGCAAATTTGGGTTTAGAATTCATCCAACATTGGGTACAAAAGAGTTTCATCGTGGTGATGACATGAAAGCAGACATGAATACGCCTGTCTATGCTACAGCAGATGGGATAGTTGAACTTGCTGGCATGCATGAAAAAAGTGGGTATGGAAATCTCATCGTCATACAACATAATTTTGGTTTTAAAACATATTTCGGTCATTTAAATAAAATTGTGATAAAATCAGGGGAATTTATAAAAAAAGGGGAACTTATTGCATATTCAGGTACTACTGGTATGAGTAATGGTCCCCATTTACATTATGAGATTCGATTCTTAGGGCGTTTTATAAATCCATTTTCGTTTATAAAATGGAATTTAAAAAATTATAATGATATTTTTGAAAAGGAACAAACTATACCATGGCAATCTTTACTAACAGCAACAGCGAACATCAAAATACAAAAACCGACACAAATACCACCATCATCACAGCAGGTTCTTCTATCAAAGGGGAAATGAAACTTACTTGTAATCTTTATGTTGATGGAGACTTTGAGGGAAAAATTCACTCTGATAAACAAATAAATATTGGTAAACAAGGGCATATCAAGGGTGATATAATTACTCAAAGATTAGTCGTTCAAGGTTTAATTGAAGGTACTATTAATGCACAAAGGATAGAGATAAAAGCTGGTGGTAAAGTGAGTGGAAATATAGAATCTGCAGAGCTTATCATAGAAGCTAAAGGTATTTTTGAAGGCATGAGTGTTGTGAAAAGTTTAGACCCACTTTCACATAAAATGTCTGAAAAATTTCAAGAAATCGAATAACTTATCAGGAAAAATATGTCACAAACTGCTTTATTTCAATACTTTAAAACTGAAAAAAAACAAAATCTTGAATTACTTATTTGCGAAGATGCAAAAGAGGCTCATGAACTTCAAAGTGTAGCTCAATTTTTAAAAAAAGATGTAGTTATATTTCCTGATTTTCGTCCTACTTTTGGGGATGATTTGCGTTCATATAAAGAGGAATTGCATCATCTTTTTTCAGCTTTAAGAATTTATTATAGTGCAAAGAAAAAACCTCTTCTTATATCGCCTTTAAAAACTTTACTTTTTCCTATGCCAAAAGAGAAACTTCTACAATCAATTTTTCTTGAATTTGGGCAAAAACTAGATTTACACATTTTTAAAGAGCAGATGCTTTTTTGGGGTTATACTTTTGTTGACATGGTGCAAGTAGAGGGTGAAATCTCTTTTCGTGGCGATATTATAGATATTTTTACACCATCAAGCGAAAATCCTATCAGAATTTCACTTTTTGATACAGAGATAGAGCAAATGAAGTTTTTTGAATTGGAATCTCAAAGAACACTCAAAGAGGAACTAGAGCGTTTTGAAATTACAAGTGCATTTTACTCTTTGGATGAGGTAGCATTTAATCTCTTAAATGAACGGGTTCAAAACTCTGAATTTGATTGTTTATCAAAAGATATTGCTTCTCTTGGCTATTGGCATTTAGAAGATTTTGGTGCAAATTTTTTAGAGGGTAAAAATGTAAAACTCTCACGAGGATTGGACAATCTTTTAAAAGATGCGTATGGTATCAATAATCCAACTATCTCTAGGGAGTGTTTTAATCTTGAAGTTTTACCTGAAAGTGAACATTATCAAGAGTTGGTTGTAACAGACATTAGCACTCTTTTCAAAGTGCATAAAGATAAAAAAATTACTATTATCGCTACCAATAAAGCTTCCATAAAACAAGTTGGCATTTATGAGTATCAAAATATCACAGAAGTGTATGCTCCTTATATTTTAAATATTATCTCAAAAGATGAGCTTATTATTTCGCTTAATAAGCCCGAAAAAAAGCGACGAAGAAGAAAAAGTGCGATACTTCTTGATGATTTAAAAGTTGGTGATTATGTTGTACATGAAGATTATGGAGTGGGTATTTTTGAGGGGATTGAACAAGCTCAAATTCTCGGTGGTGTAAAAGATTTTATTGTTATCAAATATGTAGGCGATGATAAAATTTTACTCCCCGTTGAAAATCTTGATTTCATAGACCGTTACATTGCTTCTGGTGGTTCAACTCCAATTTTGGATAGGCTTGGCAAAGGAAGTTTTGGTAAGCTTAAAGAAAAAGTAAAACAACGCCTCTTTGAAATAGCAGGAACGATTGTAAACACAGCAGCAGCAAGAGCCTTGATAAAAGCTCCTGTTATTCATGTAGATAAAAAAGAGTTAGAAGCATTTCAAAAAGAAGCAGGATTTATCTATACGCAAGACCAAATTCAATCAATTGACGAGATTATTTCACAAATAGAATCTGGATATATTATGGATAGACTTCTCAGTGGTGATGTTGGTTTTGGTAAAACTGAAGTTGCCATGAATGCTATTTTTGCAGCGTATAAATCAGGGTTTCAGTCTGCTTTAATTGTACCAACAACGCTTCTTTCCGCACAACATTTTCGCTCATTAAAAGAAAGGTTTGAAAATTTAGGGATAAAAATTGCAAAACTAGATAGATTTGTGAGTGCAAAAGAGAGAACGAATATTATTAAATCTTTAGCTCATGGTAGTGTCGATGCTGTTGTTGGAACTCACTCTTTATTTGGACTTGAGTTTAAAAAATTAGGACTTGTAATTATTGATGAAGAGCATAAATTTGGTGTAAAACAAAAAGAGCAAATAAAAGAGATTTATCATAATGTACATCTTTTATCTATGAGTGCCACACCAATACCCCGTTCACTCAATCAGGCCATGAGTTCTATAAAGACTATGAGTCAGCTTTTAACACCTCCGAGCGAGCGACAAGGGGTGAGAACTTTTGTCAAAGAATATGATGAAAAATTAATAAAAGAGGTTGTTCTGCGAGAGCTTCGTCGTGGCGGACAGGTGTTTTATGTGCATAATTCTATAGACCACATGCCAATAAAATTGGGAGAGATTAAAGCACTTTTACCAAATCTTAGAGTTGTAATGCTTCATTCTCAAATTTCATCCGCTCAGACAGAACAGGAACTTTTAAAGTTTGAGGCTGGGGAATATGACATGATGTTAGCTACTTCTATTATTGAATCAGGAATTCACATGCCACGAGTGAATACTATTATAGTTGATGGTGCTGATAGATTTGGAATAGCAGACCTACATCAGCTTCGTGGACGAGTTGGGCGAGGACATTATGAGGGGTTTGCTTATTTAATTGTTAAAGAAAAAGAGCTTCTTACAGATGAAGCAAAAAAACGACTTTTAGCACTTGAATCAAACTCATTTTTGGGAAGTGGTTCAGTTTTGGCATACCATGATTTAGAGATAAGAGGTGGTGGCAATTTAGTTGGTGATGCACAAAGTGGACATATTAAAAATATTGGTTATTCCCTTTATCTTAGAATGTTAGAAGATGCGATAAAACAGTTGAGTAATACAGTTGAGACACCACGAGCAAAAGTGGATATAAAACTAAGTATTTCAGCGTATATATCTGATGAGGTGGTCAAAGAAGATAGGCTTCGTTTGGATATTTATAGAAGACTTTCTGCATGTGAGAATGCAGTTGAGGTTTATGAGATTGAAGAAGAAGTTATTGATAGATTTGGAGAGCTTGATAATCCCACAAAACAGTTTTTTGAACTGATGGTAATTAAGCTTTTAAGTTTAGAAAAAAATATAAAATCTGTTTCTAATTACGGGCAAAATATCTCATTTACCTACATGAATGAATCAAAAGAGAGTGTGAAATCAAAAAGTAAAGATGACGATGATATTATCAAAGAAACGCTTTACTATCTTAGAAATAACAAACCAAAGGTACTTTAGTGAGAATTGCATTTATAGGTGATATAGTTGGTCGTCCTGGTCGTGAAATGGTAAAAAAATATTTATTAAAAATAAAAAAAGAGCATGGAATTGATTTTGTAATTGCAAATTATGAAAATGCTTCTCATGGATTTGGTCTGACTGCTCAAAATGCAAATGAACTTTTTAGTTATGGAATCAACTGCATGACAGGTGGAAATCATAGTTGGGATAAAAAAGAGGTAATCCCTTTATTTAAAACACATGAGATATTGCGTCCTCATAACTATCCAGAAGAAGTGAACGGAACTGGTTGTAAGGTATATGAAATTAGCGGTGAAAAATTAGCGGTTTTAAATCTTATGGGACATTACGGTATGCCTTATACAGATAACGCTTTTAAATGTGCAAAAACAAGTGTTACATCTTTGCAAAATGATGGGATAAAAAATATATTTATAGATTTTCATGCAGAGGCTACAAGTGAAAAAAGAGGCATGATGATGTTACTTCAAGGTCATGTAAGTGCTATTATTGGCACACATACACATGTCAGCACTGATGATTTTCAAATAGCCAATGGTACAGCGTATTTAACAGACATAGGTTTGAGCGGATGTAGAGATAATGTGATAGGGGTTGATTCAAAAGTACCATTACGAAACTTTTTGACTGGCTTAAAAGAGCATTTCGATATTCCAAAATCTTGTAAAAAAATACTTCAAATTGCGATTATGGATTTTACAGATGGGATTTGTTCTCAGGCTTTTAAGTTGAAATATTTTGATAATGAGAAAGTTGTTAGAAATGAAGCTTGGCTAGAAGAGTAAAAATTTAAGCTGTTATTTTATAGTAATTATCATTTGAAATGTAAGTATTAACCATGCCTCTACGCATATTTTGCTCTTGGAGTTCTTGTACATTTTGAGGTAATTTTGTATCAATTCTTGGTGTTTGGTCCATTGTGAATTGTGGTTTTCTTACAAGAGAAAATTTTTGTCCATTCTCTTGATACGCTACTTTTGCCGTTTCTAGTGTTTGTTTCGAACTTAGTTCTTTTGTTAATTGTTCTTGTTTATTGAGTGTAGTATTTTGAGAATCTTGAAATTTTTGAGATTTTCTCTCCAATTCAAATCTATTTCTTAAAGATTTATTACTCCAAACATAATCAAGTGGTAAAATAGAAAGAAGAGATGATTCCACTGCTGGTTGTTGTTCAAGAACTTTGGAATTAAAAGATGAATCACTCGGCACATCTTGAATTCTTCTGCGTTCATTTTTATTTGAAGTATCGGCTTGAATATATGTATTATAGGATGAGACAAACATAATTCTTCCTTATTTCTGTGATAACCATCATTATAAACAATTTTAACTTTAAAAGTAATAAAAAAAATGATTTCTTTATGTAATAAAAATATGAAAACATTTTGCTACAATAACTATAAATAGATAAAAAATAAATTTATAAGGATAAATATTATGAGTGCTAAAATAGTTATAGTAGAGGATGAAGAAGATTTATTAGAGTTACTTGAGTATAATCTTGCAAAAGAGGGGTTTGATATCATAGGTTTTTTAAATACTAAAACAGTGGTTCAAATACTTGAAGAGGAAGATATAGATATGCTTATCATGGATAGGAATCTCCCTGGAGTGGAAGGGAGTGAGTTTGTAGCGGGTCTTCGTGACAAAGGAATTCTCATTCCAGTGATTTTTTTAAGTGCAAAAAATAGTGATGCTGAAATTGAAGAGGGTTTTTTAAGAGGTGCTGACGATTATATGACGAAACCTTTTAATATGAAAGAGTTGATTTTAAGAATAAATGCACTTCTTCGCAGGACAACAAAAAAATACAATGAAGGTCAGATTGCTTATAGAGATTTACTTCTTAATAGCAATACAAGAACACTAAGTATTGAGGGTGAAAAGATTGAAATTACAAAATTAGAATTTGATTTATTATACGAGCTTATAGTTAATAAAAATAGTGTTTTAGATAGAGATTATTTATTGGATACAGTTTGGGGTGATGCACAAATGTATCAGTACAGAACAGTCAATGTTGCTATTAATCGTTTAAAAGAGAAAATTGACCCCCTAAAAATAAAAGATTATATACAAACAGTTCGTGGAATAGGATATAAATTGTGTTAAAAATTCATCAAATATTTATGATTAAATTTTTAACGCTCTTTATTGGAGCACTTCTTGTCTCATCCTTAATTAGTTATCTCTCCTTAAAAGAGATAGTTTTGAATCATACAAAAATAGAGTTACAAAATTCTATTCTTTTGATTGCATTAGATTTAGAAAAGATAGATAATTTAGAAAATTATGCTACAAAAGTTTATAATCAAATAGGCGTTCGAGTGACTATAATTGATAAGGATGGTTTAGTTATTGCTGAGACAAATGCTGATAAAAGAGCTATGGAAAATCACTCTAATCGGTATGAAATCATGCAGGCAAATCAAGAAAAATTTGCTCATATTACGAGATATTCAAAAACAATAGGTGCAGATTTTTTGTATGTTGCAACAAAGATAGAGTATAAAGATAGTTTTCTTTATATCAGGCTTGCTACAAGTTTATCCAAAGTTATGAGTGATTTTTATTCGCTTTGGTTTAAATTAGCAGTCACTTTTGTTGTCATAATTTTATTGGCTTTTTATGTTTCAAAAATAATTGGTAAGAGAATATTTTATGATATAGAACAAATTACCCATTATCTCAATGAGATAGCAAATAAAAATTATGGTGCTTTTATTAAAACAAAATATTGTTATGAGTCTTTGCAAATTTCCTTACTTTTGAAAAATCTTGTAAAAAAATTAAGTAACCGTGAAAAACAAAAACGAAAATATACAGCAAAATTAAGACTTATGAATAAACAAAGAAATGATATTCTTTCAGCTATTTCACATGAGCTTAAAAATCCTATAGCTTCAATTATGGGTTATGCACAAACGCTTCAAGAAGATGCACAAATTCACCCTCAGATTCGTGAGAAATTTTTGGAAAAAATCGTTTCCAATGGTAGAAAAATTTCACTCATGTTGGACCGATTATCTTTATCTGTTAAACTTGAAAATAATGATTTAGAGCTAAATTTAACTACATTTGATTTAAAAATATTAGCCGAAGAGGTTGTTGCCAATTTATTGTCAAAATACAAAGATAGACAGATTAAAATAAGTATAGACTCTTGCATTCTTCATGCAGATAAAACAATGATAGAGTTAGTGCTTATAAATTTACTCGATAATGCCTTGAAATATTCAGAAAGAGAAGTAGAACTTATATGCCATGAAAATGTTATCTCTGTTAAAGATAGAGGAATAGGGATTCAAGAGGAACATATTGAGCAAGTAAGCAGTAAATTTTATAGAGTACAAAAAAATTCTTGGGATAACTCTATGGGATTAGGTTTATCTTTAGTGAATCATATTTTAAAGGCTCATGGAGCATCACTTAAAATCGAATCAACTTTTGGTGTGGGTTCTACTTTTAGTTTTAGTATAAAAAGTGTTCTTAAAAATTAAAATTAAATAATTAGTAATTTGTATCTTCTCTTTTTATTTCCGTTCAAAAGATTCAAATCCTTTTGGATGGAATATTTATTGCTTATTAAAAAGTAGTTATCCTGAAAAAATGATAGGTTCTTAAATGCACATAATTGAAAAAAATATAATCCCTCTTTTAGAATTTATAAAAATAGATAAATCTCATGTTAGTTGTCATTTTAGATGTACGACTAAAAATAAAATAGTTATTTCAACCGTTCCATTTGAACCTTATCATGGAGCAATTATTATAACTTGGCACGAGCTATTTTTGCATCCACTTGAATCGTATAATAGATATTATCATACACCTATTACGATTTATGGTAACGATTCTGATGAAACGATACTTATAAAAGCTTTTCAAAATGTAGCCAATAAATTTATATGGAACTATAGAGAAAAAAAATATATATACTCATCTGAATCTTAAATTGCTATTTAAGCTTCTCAAGCTCAAACCACTTTGAATTAACATTATCACTTTTTATTGCTATTTCTGGCTTTTTATTGCTTTGCCAAAGTGCTTCATCTGGTTTTGGACAAGCTCTGACACACTCTGAACAGTATATGCAAAGATAGGGATTGTAGTTATAAACTAGACCTTTCTTATTCTTTTCATTTTGAGATGGATTGTCAGATTTTACAAATAAAATTGCCCCTGGCGGACACGCTTTTTCACATTTTAAACAGTATATACATGATTCTTCTCGATACTCTATTAATCCTCTGTAATCTTTATCTTTTGGTATAGGTGTGAGAGGATAATCTATTGTTTGAGGTTTTCTAAAAAGATTTGTAAATGCTTTAAAAAATGAGGTAAACATCTCTAAAACCTATTTTGCAGTGCATGAAAGGCAAGGGTCAAAAGATGCTAAAATTGCGGGAGCATCTGCATAATTTTCACCCATAAATATATGTGAAAAAGCTGGAATAGAAGCAAAAGTGGGTGTTTTAATCCTTACACGCTCAAGCATAGCAGTTCCATTGGCTTTAACATAATACATCAGTTCTCCTCTTGGAGCTTCAAACCTTACAACACTTTCCCCATTTGGTTTACCTTTATATTTTGTCTGTATTTCACCCTCTGGAATACCAGCTAAAATATTATCACACATCTCAATAGAGTTTAAAATCTCGTTTAGTCTTACAATATTTCTAGCATTAATATCTCCATCGATATGCGTTTGCATCTTAAATCCAATCTCATGATATGGAAGATATTTTATCTCATTTCTTACATCAATATTAAGCCCAGAAGCACGAGCCAATGGTCCAATAGCATTAAATTTATATGCATCATCAAGAGACAAAGCTCCTATCCGTTTAAATTTTAAAGAGAGACTCCAGTTATTTGTAAATTCATCTACATAACCCATCACTTTTTCTTTTACTCTATCAAGATTATTGACAATTTTTGTTGCAACTTCAAGATTAATATCTCTATTAACTCCGCCAATATTTATATAATCAAATTGGATTCTATTACCAGTCAAAAGTTCTTGTATCTCCATAATAAGTTCTCTATCACCCATGATTCTCATAAACATGGCTTCAAATCCTGCATTTTCGCAAGTATGAGAAAGGCAAAGCATATGAGAGTGAATGCGGTCTAATTCCAAAAGTAAAATTCTTAAATATTTGGCTTTTGAAGTTACTTCAATATTTAATAGCTCTTCAATAGCTACAGTGTACGAAAGGGAGTGAGTGATAGCACAAAGTCCACAAACTCTTGCAACAACATAACCGATACCATCGTATTTAAATTTTGTTGTACAAGCTTTTTCTATGCCACGATGCACAAAACCAACATCAGAATCAACACCTACAATTTTTTCATTTTCACACTCAAACTTAAATCGTACAGGCTCTAAGAGTGAGATATGTTGTGAACCCAAAGGGATATTTATTGTCTTTTTCATAGTAAACACCCTCTTAGTGGCATCTGAATCGAATCTTTATCGAGGTACAACCCTTTTGCACTTCCCTCAACCTCTACGCCAAACATATCTACGAGTTCTCTTTGAGAAATTATTGCTGATGGTATTATATTTACAATCGATGGAATAATATCTTCATATTGAATCTCTACATAAAATATAACTATCTCTTCAAGCGTTTCATATTTGGAAAATATCCACTGAACTTCTAGCATATTATCTTGAAGTGCTACACCGTTTATGGTGAGAAAATGCCACTTTTTATAATCATAAAAACTTTTAATTTCTTCTACTATATCCAAAAGCGTGACTTTAATTTTCTTCATCTTTTTCCCCTACTTTGAGTGCACAGTCTCTTTTATTGATTATGCCATCTTTTGTTGAAGCATCTTGAAAAAGCTTCAATGGTTTTTCCATCTTTTTTGTTTTTTGCTCCAAAATATCAAGAGCTTTTACGATTCCATCTATAATAAGTTCAGGAGATGCGGCACATCCTGGAATATAAACATCCACTGGAATATATCTATCAATTCCATCTTCAACATTATACATGTCCCGAAAAACTCCTCCTGTACATGTACAACTTCCAAGCGCTATTACCACTTTTGGCTCTGGCATTTGGGTATAAAGTTCAACCAAACGCTCTCTTGACCTAAATGTAACTGGACCTGTTACTAAAAATATATCTGATTGTTTCGGGTTTCCTGTATTTATCACTCCAAACCTTTCTAGGTCATACTTTGGAGAAAGAGCGGCAAGAATTTCTATATCGCAACCATTACAACTTCCTGCATTATAATGTAAAATCCATGGCGATTTTTTTCTATACTTTTTGAAATTAAACATAAGAGAGTCCTATAATATTAAGTGTAGCTAATGTCAATCCGATAACTAACACGATTTTTATAAGATGGTCTATCCTGATTCTGGCAGTAGAGTTGTCCAGCAAATTTACCAAAAAAAATACCGCTAAAAATAAAGTAAGAGCAAGTATAAAACTATCTCCTGCAAAAAGCATTACTAATGCATAAATAAACACATATTCAAGCAATTTTGCCATATATAAAAATTCAAAAAAGATTCCGCTAAATTCAACCTCAACACCACCAATTATCTCTTGATGTGCTTGAATTGCATCAAATGGAGATTTTTTTAACTTTATAGGTACTATAAGTAAAAAAGCCAAAAAGAGTAAAGGGATTGAAAATAATGCAGAACTATTTTCTCGTATAGCAGATATTTCAAAACTCCCATTGAGCATAAAAAAAGCAACTGCTAACATGATAAGAATTGGCTCATAAGCTATCATGGCGATAAGCTCTCTGTTTGCGCCTATGTGAGAATATATAGATTTTACACTAAATCCCGCAAGGATTAAAAAGATAGATGAGAGCAGATGTAAAAATATAATATAAAGTAAATTTTGCCCAACTATAACAAACGCTACAACTACCCACAAAGTTACAAAGTGCATAATTCCCAAAATAGTATGGTAAGAGTTGATTATAAAAGCCTGTTTATCCATCAGTTTATACATATCATAAAATGGTTGCAAAAGTGGCGGACCTAAACGGTTTTGCATTCTAGCACGAACAATTCTCTCCGCTCCATAGATAAAACCACCGATAATTGGAGCTAAAATAATAAGTAGAATTTCTATCATAACATCACTCCTACTATAAGAACTAACATGCCAAAAATTGCTACAATAGAGATAGCTTTTTTGTAATTTGGCGAAACATTAAAATAGTACATACCAAGTTTTATCTCCTCTTTTTCACCGCAGTTATACTCTTTTACTCTGTGTGCTTTTTTAAAAAGAAGTGTAGCAAAAAGAAAAGGTACAACTGCAATTAAAATGACTGGGGTTATAATCTGTATACTACTTAAGAGTTCCATTTTAAAAGTGACATATATCCCTATAATCAGCAAAAATAAGAGTAAAAAAGAGGGTATTACATAGTAATTTGAAAGCTTCGTATGTTCTTGTTGGAAATCTACATTTTTTGCAAAAAGTTTTGTGACTACTTTGAAATAAAGTAGTGTTAAAAAGACGCTTCCAAGTGTTATAAAAATAAGTGCAAAAATATAAAGAGGATTTTTTAGAATCTCTTGTGCAATAGATTCTATAGCCATAAATTTTGCTATAAACGCTCCAAAAGGGGGAAGCGTAAGCGAAGCAAAACCGATAATTATAAAAAATACAGTAAGTGGTGAGTGGTTAATCAATCCATCTATATCATCAACATATTTGAGATGAAAGTTTTTTTCTAAGATACCAGCTTGTAAAAATAGTAACGCTTTTGAGATTGCATGAAATACGATAAGAACTACTGTTGCGTTTATAGCTTGCTCACTTCCAACTGCCGCCAACGCCATCATAAGAGCCAAAAGAGCAATAGTTGAGAGACCCAAAATTTCTTTAAAACAATCTTTATTAAGAGCTAAAAGTGAAGCTGTAAAGAAGACAAATGTACCAATAAGTGTCACGCTTATAGATACAAATCCACTCATAGCGGGTGCTAGTTTTAACATTAAAAATGGAGCAATCTTAACCATTGTTGCACTATGTAAAATTGCACTCACAGGCGTTGGTGCAACCATGGCACCTATTAGCCATTTATTAAAAGGGATACTTGCTGCTTTTACAAAAGCTGCAAGTATCAAGAATACAATAGGAAGTAAAAATAGGTTATCTCTATTATGAATTAATATATCAAAATAGAGTGTGTCGTAGTGAGATATTGAGAGTATAAGAGCCAGTAAAATAGCTACACCTCCTATCTGGTTCATCCATAATGCTCTGAGTGAATTTTCTACTGAAATTGCATTACCACGGTACGCTATCAGAACATAAGAAAAAAGTGTTGTAAGCTCAAAAAGCATAAAAAATATTTCAATATTATTGCTAGAAACTATAAAGTTCATAACGCCAAGAAAAAGAAAAAGAATGGCAATAAATCCATTTTTTTTGATTTGGCTAAAGTTCTCGCTCTCAACATATTTGAGAGCATAAATAATAATTATGCCTCCCACTATGTTTATAATAAGATACATAATCGAGGCTATGTTATCAACCAAAATATCACTCGATTCTAGCGTAGGAACTAAAAATAGAACTTCACAATAAAGGATAATTTGCACAAGAGCAAGAGCAATTACAAGAGCATGTTTTTTTACAATCCCCTGCCAAAGAAAAAAGATAAGAACAACACTATCGAGAAAAACAAAGATATTGTGAAAATAGTGAGGCAGTGCAATCTCTACAACTGAACTTAAAGATATGAGATTAAAAACACTTATTACACTCAAAAAAATAACGAAGAGTATTACCAAAATATTTCTTGTTACCAGATGCGTCATGAAAACTACAAAGGAAAAAAGTATAGGAGCTAAAATTAATAAACCTAATATCACTACTTATCCTTTTTTCATCAAATACTACTCTTTTAATTTTGATTCCTAATTATAATCAAAAACTGTGGAGGGAGTATGAAAATTGTTGAAATAAAAATTTATTTATATATAAGCTACATGTTAAGTCGTTTTAATTAACTTCATATTAAAATATTGAATATGGTACAATAAAAATATTATAATGTAATGGAATAAAATATGATGAATGAACAAATTTTTAAGCAATTATCTCAATTACTCTCTTCTATAGATGATGAGGTATACTCGTATTATAAAAATTCTCTCCCAATTTTTATAAATTATGTAAATAGTGCTATTCAAGCAAGAGAAGATGTATCTATTCTTGTTGGTTTAAATTCTTTTGAATTAGTGAAGCAGAATCATGAAAACCATGCAAACTTTATGTATACTATTTTTTTAACTAGAGATGTGAAAAGTATACATGACACCTATATATGGGCTTATAAAACATATCATGCGAAAGGTTTTGATTTTAGGTATTTTTATCTCGAACTTATTGCATGGAAGGAATCATTTGAATTGAATAATAAGAAACTTTTAATGCCTATTATTGAACTTTATAATTATCTTATATCACTGCATGATTATTTTGTACAACATGCTATGTCTACAGCACTTGAAATTCCGAAAAATATTAATGAAAACATATATAGCAATTTTCTAGATGCTATCTTAAAACCAGATTTAACTGAAGCAATATCTATTTCAAAGACTTTTATTAAAACAGATGAAGATATAAAAAAATTTTGGCAATACATTATTCTTCCTGCACTTTATAGTATCGGGAACAAATGGGCTAATGCAGAAATATCTGTAGGTGAAGAACACATGGCTACATCAATATGTCAAAGAGTGATGGCAGAACATTATCCAAAAATTATAAGTTATATAGATGATAAAAAAAATATTTTAATTACAACAAGTCCAAATGAATTACATGAAGTAGGTGCAAGGATATTAGCTGATATACTTGAACTCAACGGTTATAATGTAACTTTTATGAGTGCCAATAGTACACTGCAAGAGAAGTTTGATATTATAGAACTTGAAGAGATAGAGTTTGTCCTTATTTCAACTACTATCGTATCTAATATTGTTAAAACAAAAGAATTAGTTACTCAAATAAGGGATAAATTCAAACATAATACGCCTATTATCATTATCGGTGGTCAAGCATTTAATGAAAATAGTGATGCAAATACATTTGTTAAAGCAGATTATTTAATACGAAATATAAATGAATTATTAAATCTTTTAAAGAAGACTCTATAAATGCTTAATTTAGATAACTTAAATAAAGAATTATTGAGTAAATTCGCAGAGACAAGTGACACAATGTTATTTGTAATCAAAAACGATATGAGTATCATTGATTTTAGTCCTAATTTTCAAATACATTCTAAAAAATTTAAAAATATTTATGAGCTAATTACCTATACTCACCGAAGTGAGTTTTTTGTTAAACTCAATCAGTGTATTAAAGAACAATCTATTGTATCCTTTAAAACAAACTTTAGTTATGACAACACAGATGTAGAAGATATTCCAAATACTTTTAATATAACGATGCAGTTTCTTCAAAATGATAAAATTATTCTAGTGGCTGAAACAGTTTGTATGTTTTCACATGATAATGCAAAAGGATACTTTTCTATGATGAATGACTATTCTGCTATTTCTAGAAGACTGCAAAAATCAGAATACAATTTAGACAAAAAGAACTTAAAACTTAAAGAGACAATTAAAGAGCTTCTACTCAAAGAAGAGATGATGCTTTCCCAATCAAAACAAGCAGCTATGGGAGAAATGATTGCTATGATTGCTCATCAATGGAGGCAACCTCTCTCTGCTATGAACATGGATGTTAATAGCCTTACGGCATCTATTGCATTTGAAGAGGAAATTACAACAGATAATCTTCTAAGCCTTGCAAGTAATCTCTCTACTCAGATACAGCAACTCAGTAAGACTATTGATGATTTTAGAAACTTTTTTAAACCAAAGCCACAAAACGAATATATAACAATAGAAGATGCTTTAAATAGTACGCTTAATATTATTGGCATGAGTTTAGTGAACAACAACATAAGCTTAAATATTCAAAATAACAGCAAAAGTTCTTTATTTATTAATAAAAGTTCATTGATACAAATTTTACTCAATATTATTGGAAATGCAAAAGAGATGTTATTAGAAAAAAAAGTACCAGAAGCTACTGTCAATATAAATATCAATGAAACAAAAGAAACGATAATTATCTCCATCTGTGACAACGGAGGAGGCATACCAGAATCTATTATAAATAAAATAGGTCAGCCTTACTTTACAACGAAAAAAAAACTCAACGGTACAGGACTTGGTTTGCATATCTCTAAAACAATTGTAGAAAAACACTTTTTTGGAACTCTTCTTTGGCATAATGAAAAAGAAGGTGCTTGTTTTGTGATTACTTTTAATATAGAACAAAAGACATAAAAAAGTATCATTGCCATTTATTAGCAGTAAATCCAATTACACTAATGATTCTCAAATATAGTTTATATCTAATTTTAATGAGATAAAAAAATAATGAAAAAATCAACTTATGTTTCAATAGATAAAGAATATTTAGACGAGGGTAGTAAACCTGATTTTGATATTTTTAGTGCAAATCATGAAAAAACATATATGAGCATCTATTTACAAAGTGGAGCAGTTATAGATGAAAAGATTAAAAAAGATTTAAAGAATTTAGAAAAGCTATATATCATGAAAGAATTTGTGCCTACTTATGATGAGTATGTTAAAAAGCATATAACAAAAATCAATAATGAAGCTGTGAGTAATCTTGAAATGAAAGCTATTACTATATATGAAGACGCAACAAAAGCCGTTGATAATATATTTCATAATCCTTACGCAAAAGAAAATGTAAAAGCCATCTATCATGTAGTTGAAGAATTAGTTGATGTGATTGTCCATGATGAATTGGTTATAGAGTCCTTATTACGACTTATTGCACATGATTATTATACACATACACACTCTATAAATGTCAGTATTTACGCACTTTGTTTAGGTTCATTTTTAAAAATGGATAAAACAAACTTAAAATCTCTTGGTGTCGCTGCACTTATGCATGATATTGGCAAAAGCAAAGTTGATGCAGCTATCATAAATAAAAATGGAATACTAACCGATGCAGAGTATAATCAAATAAAAAAACATCCTATAGAAAGTTATCTAATAGTCAAAAATCTTGGAATAACAGATGAAAAGATATTAAGTGGCATAAAATACCATCATGAAAAACTAGACGGGACAGGATATCCTGATGGTTTAGTAAAGATACCGCTTTTCGCAAAAATCATAGCTATTTGTGATGTTTATGATGCATTAAATACAAAACGCTCATACAAAGAGGGCATGAGTATTTTTGAGACACTCTATTTTATGAAAAAAAATATGCAACACCATCTTGACATAAAATTATTAAATGAATTTATAAAGATGTTTAAACACAATAAAAAATAAAACATACTAAAAAATAAATAAAATTTTCAATTTGATTGAATATAACACCAATCTAAAATCCCCTGAAGTCGGGTCATATTGCATAAAATAGTGCCTTAAAATAGAAAATAGGAAAATAGTGCCTGACACCTATTTTTCAAAGCAATTTTTATTCCTATTTTTTTAGAGGGGTGCTGAATGGTTACGTAATTTTTTACATGAATGTTGGTCATAAATATCTCAAAAAGAGATATTTAATTATCGTTTAAGACTATTGACCGTTTGAAGCATCTCATCACTTGTAGTAATTACTTTTGAATTAGAATCATAAGCTCTTTGACCTGTAATAAGGTCGGTGAGTTCTACAACTAACTCAACATTACTAAGTTCAACAAAACCTTGTCTTAAAGTACCAAGTCCATTAAGACCTGGCGTTCCCTCTATTGGTTGACCAGAACTATCTGTTTCTAAATAAAGATTGTCTCCCATAGAATGAAGACCTGCTGGATTGATAAAACTTGTTGTAGTAATTTGACCAATCTGCGTTGCTTGAGTTTGTCCTGCTTGTACAACCGATACAGTTCCATCTGTTCCGATAGTAATGTTAGTAGCATCGGGAGGAATAACAACTGCTGGGCTAAGTGTATAACCATCACTATTTACAACTGTTCCATTAGCATCTATTTTAAATGCACCATTTTTAGAATAGACTTCAGTGCCATCAGGAAGTTCAAGCTTGAAAAAACCTCCGCCAGTAATTGCTATATCTAATTGATTATCAGTTTGTTTCAAACTTCCCTCTGAAAAAATCTTATTAATTGCTGTTGGTCTTACACCAAGACCCACTTCTATTCCTGTCGGACTTTTTGTCGCATCACTAGTAGATGTTCCTGCATATTCCATAACATGGTACATAAGGTCAGCAAATTCTGCACGAGATTTTTTAAATCCAATAGTGTTCACATTGGCAATATTATTAGCTGTTGTATCAATTTGCGTTTGCATCCCCAACATTCCTGTTGAAGCCGTATAGAGTGATTGCATCATAGTCGTATGTCCTTTTTTATATAAAAATTATTTTTTATGCTCTTTTAGCAATTTTTTGAATTGCTTCGTTATTCATGTCATCCATTTGAGTTGTCATTGCTTTTTCGTACATTCCAACCAAACGATTTGTTTCAATCATTTGCGTCATCATTCTTACAGCATTGACATTACTTTTTTCTACAAAACCTTGTAAAACTGCACCACTATTATCAATACTTTGCGTATTTTCAAGACCATCATATTTAAAAAGGTTGTTCCCTTCTTTTTTTAAAAGTGCTAAATTATCTGGATTTACTATATAAAATTTTGAGTTAGCTGTAAAATTTACAGAGTTTGGTAAGTTCGTAAAAATTTGCCCATTTTTATCTACTGTCATAAGGTTGTCTTTTGTATTGAGAGTGATACCTTCATCTGGCTCAGACAAAACTTCATATCCCTGTTTTGTTCGTAATTTCCCTTCATCATCCAAAGTAAAAGAACCATCTCTTGTTAATCTTATACCTTCTGGTGTTTTTACTGCAAAAAATAATCCCTCTTTGGAAAGTGCAAAATCGAGACTATTATCACTCTTTTGCATACTACCAACAGAAAAATCAGTAAATGAGTCAACAACTTGAGGCACTCTTACCATAGTTCTATTGAGAAATTGAGCAGCATCTTTTGTTTGATTTTCAAGTGGCAATTCATCTCTAGCTTCTTTATAAAGCCTCATAAAATCACCAATGACTAAATTATCCTGCTTAAAACCCGCAGTATTCGCATTGGCAAGATTATTTGAGATAGTATCAAGACGATTGAATTGTACAACCATACCTGCAGCGGAACTATAATAACCTGTTTGCATAAAATCCCTTTATTTGAAATCTTTATGATAAAAGCAAAGAGTGTTCCAAAAAATATTTTTTTTACCAATCAGCACAGCTTAATATATTTTCGGTATAATCCACTCTTTAAAAAAACTTAAACCTACACGGAGCATACTTCAATATGACAGCCAAAGACCTCAATAAAGCGATAGAATCGTTCTTTGCTAATACAAAGTCAAAAGAGTGTCTAACTTATGAAGCATTAGTAAAACTTTTTCCAAAACAACCTACAAATGCACAAGTTAAAAATATCTTTAAATTAGTTACGAAAAATAAATCTTGTATCTATACATCCTATGAAAATGCAAAGCTCTTAAACGACAAAGAAGCTGAGGCAAGAAAAACTGCTCAAAGAAAAATGCTTCAAAGTAATGAACTCGATAGTTTTGATATATTAAAAGAACATGAACTCTTGGAATGGTCTCGTTCAGATTCACCCGTTCGTATGTACCTTCGTGAAATGGGACAAATTCCTCTTTTAACAAAAGAAGAAGAGATAGAAATAAGCAAAAAAATTGAAAATGGTGAAAGCATTATTATAGATGCAATTTGTTCTGTTCCTTATTTAATAGATTTTATTTTAGATTATAGAGAACCACTTATAAACAGAGAAAGAAGAGTAAAAGAACTTTTCAAAAGCTTTGAAGATGAGAAAGAGGACGAAGATAAAGACTCAGATGATGATAAAGACTCAGACGATGAGGAAGAAGAAACAGAAGAAAAAACTTTTTCTGCAAAAGATAAAAATAGAGTTGAAAAAGTTACAATAAGCTTTAAAGCACTTGAAAAAGCAAAAAAAGAGTGGATTAAACTAGAAGAAAAAATGCCTGAAAATATTGAAGGTGAATTAACAGAAGAAATTCTTGAGTATTTCATCGGAGTAACATTTAAAAAAGGTGTTTTAAAAGAAAGACTTTTGGATTTAGGGCCTACTTCAAAGCTTATTAATGAGCTTGTAAAAGCGATGGAAAATGCACTTAAAAGTGATGAAGGTTACGATAAAGAGTTAAAACGCTTAGAGTATAAATTGCCACTTTTTAATTCTACCCTCAAAGCAAATCATAAATTTTTAGTCTCTAAAATATGTGAATTAACTAAAGAAGATATCGCAAGTATGGTTCCAGAGGCTACTATGGTAAGCACATACATGGAGATTAAAAAATTGGTTCAAACAAAAGAGGCTTCAAAAAATAGCTTTGACATGGAACCTGAAAAACTTGCTGCCATTTTAGAACAAATAAAACGGGGTAAAAATATCTCTGAAATTTCTAAAACAAAGATGGCAAAATCAAATCTTAGACTTGTTGTATCAATTGCAAAAAGATATACAAATCGTGGATTACCTTTTCTTGATTTAATCCAAGAGGGAAATATTGGGCTTATGAAAGCTGTTGATAAATTTGAATACCAAAAAGGTTATAAATTTTCAACTTATGCAACATGGTGGATTCGTCAAGCAATCTCTCGAGCCATTGCAGACCAAGCAAGAACTATTCGTATCCCAATTCACATGATTGAAACTATTAACCGTATTAATAAAATTATGCGTAAACATCTCCAAGAAAATGGGAAAGAGCCAGATGTTGAGACCATTGCATTAGAAGTTGGGCTTTCTGTAGAAAAAGTAAAAAATGTTATCAAAATAACAAAAGAACCTATCTCTCTTGAAGCACCAATTGGAAGTGAAGATGATGGTCGTTTTGGTGACTTTATTGAAGATAAGTCATCTCTTTCACCATCAGATGCTGTACTCAAAGACGATTTAAGAGTTCAAATAGAAAATGTATTGGAACAATTAAATGAGCGAGAAAAAGCTGTTATTAAGTTGCGTTTTGGAATTATGGATGATGAGAGTGATAGAACTTTAGAAGAGATTGGACGAGAACTTAATGTAACAAGAGAGAGAGTTCGTCAAATCGAATCGAGTGCAATCAAAAAACTCAAGCATCCGAAAGTTGGAAGAAAACTTAAAAATTATATAGAAGAGTAAAATAAAGTGAAAATGTCGTTTGAACAACAGTGGCTAGAGTTTGATTATAATCCATTTATCCTTTTTAGCTCTAATGGAAAAATTATTTCACTCAACACTGAAGCACAATTTTTACTTGGCTCAACAAGTAAGGGTGAAATATTTGAACTAGCTACCACTTATGCCAGTATAACATTTGGCTTTAAGACAAGTTTTATAGAACTGAACTTTGGTAGATACAAATTTTTTGGACTTACAGTTGGTTATGAGAATGAGGAACAAATTGGTATAAAGCTCTATCAAGCACCTTCATTTAAACTCAAAAAACCTAGTCCTGTAGGAGAACTTACTAATATTTTTACACTTATTGATTTGTGTATATCCACAAACTCAATAAGTTCAAAAACTATCTATACAAAAGAATTTGACCCAACTATTCCAGAAATTATTATAAATGCAAACAACACTATAAAAGTGTTAAATAAGGCATACGCTTGTTTCATTAGCGATAATGGAACAATACATACACGAGTCTATTTTAGAATCGGAGAACATATTAACTTTGAGGATAAAAAATATAGTATCTTTTCTATAGAAATTAGTGCTAAGAATATTGATAATAAAAAAGTAAATGAACTGAAACTTCTTGTTGAAAATACAAGTTTTTATATTGATGTACAAAAGAATATCACAATAAATATCCCTATGATATTAGCTTGAACTTCTCAAGCACTTTAAAGTGCTTGAGATAATTTATCCTCAAAAAGCTCTTTTCCAATCAAAGAGGCTACAATAATTCCAACTAACAATGATGGCAAATAGACACTTATCTCCAAAAGCTGATTGTTTTTTAAAGCGATAAATCCTAGAACTAAAAAAAGATAAGGGATAAGTCTAAAAAGTGAAAAACCTGCTTTTGAGCCTTTTTTCATATCTGTAAAATTCACTGTTTTTATCTTTTGTTTTTCCTCTTTAATGATAGCTTTCAAATCTAACTCTTCTGCTGGTGCATTATTAATTTCTAGTTCATCATAAAGCTCATGAGGGTCTTCTATGGTATCAAGTAAATCTCTTTGCTCTTCATATTCCTTTGCTTGAACCTGTTTTTCAACCATTTTTTTATAAGCATACATGGAACCAATTATAATAAAAAAACTACTTAAAAATGCAATTTGAAGATTGATATAAAAAGAAAATGATATAAAAAAACTAGCTAAAATCAATATCTCTGTAATAGCAATAATTTTAATAGTTTTTTTCACCATAATCCTCATCATCTTCATCAAGTTGTTTTTTTACTGCATATCGTGGTTGTTTTGCTAACTCTTCAAATACTTTATATTGTTTAGAATACGCCTTATAAACATTCAAAATCGCAGCTGTAATTCCAATAGCAACACCAACCCAAAACAACCACCCGATATCTGTCCATTTGCGAAGTAGATACCCTATCCCAACACCCATAAGCACTGCAACAACCATCGAGATGCCAAGAGAAAGAGAATCGGCTGCTTCTATAATTGGCTTAATTCTAGGTGCTTTTTCCTCTTCTTCAACCATTCGTTATTGCCTTAAATACTCGTTTTGTAGCTTCTATGGTACTTTCAATCATCTCATCTGTAATAGCCGTGGAGATAAAACCTGTTTCATATAATGAACAAGCAAAATAATATCCCTCATCTAACATGCCTGAATGAAATTTTGCAAAAAGTTGTGCATCAGAGGCAGCCGCATCTGCAAAGTTTTTGACAGGCTTTTCATTAAAGAAAAAACCAAACATACTCCCTCTTACATCTGTTTGCATGATAATTCCATACTCTTTTGCAGCTTCACGCATCCCCTCTACCAATCTTTTGGCTCTTGCTTCTAACACTGCCATAACGGGTGCATTTTGTTTTAATTTTGTAAGTGATGCAAGTCCTGCTGCCATGGCAACTGGATTTCCACTGAGCGTTCCTGCTTGATACACGGGACCATCAGGTGAAAGCATTGCCATAATCTCTGCTCTTGCACCAAAAGCACCAACAGGCATACCGCCACCTATCACTTTTCCAAGCGTCAAAATATCAGGTTTGACACCTGTGATAGATTCTGCTCCATAAAGTGAAGCACGAAAACCACTCATGACCTCATCAAAAATAAGCAAACTACCGTTTGCATCACACAATTCTCTCAGCTGTGCCAAAAACTCTTTATCAGCTGGAACTAATCCCATATTGCCTGCTATTGGTTCAATAATAACACATGCAATATCTTTTGAATCTGCAAAACATTTTTTGACACTCTCAATATCATTATAAGTTGCTAAAAGTGTATGTTTTGTAAAATCAGCTGGAACTCCAGGAGAGCTTGGATTACCAAAAGTAGCAGCTCCACTTCCTGCTTGAACGAGTAATGAATCACTATGTCCATGGTAGCAACCTGTAAATTTCACAATATCATCACGACCTGTAAAACCTCTAGCTAATCGAATCGCACTCATGACAGCTTCTGTACCACTACTTACAAATCTCACTTTGTCGATGGAATCAAAAAATGAAACTACAAGTTTTGCCAAATCTGTTTCAGCTTGAGTTGGTGCGCCAAAACTAAGACCATGTTTTACTGCTTCGATTACCGCTTTTTCTATAGTTTCATCTCTGTGACCAAAAATAAGTGGTCCCCAACTTTGAACGAAATCAACATATCTATTTCCATCAACATCACTTAAGTAAGCGCCTTCACCTTCTGTGATAAAAATAGGAGTTCCCCCAACGCTTTTAAATGCTCTCACTGGAGAGTTTACTCCGCCTGGAATTAATCGTTGTGCTTCTTCGAAAGCTTTTATCGATGCATCTCTATTCATTTCATGACCTTCTATTTTAGATGCAAAATTATAGCAAAGTACTATTAATGTAGATTTGGTATAATCCCGTATTTTAAGACTGATGGAAAAACTTGAATAGAACGCAATTCGCTCTTTTTGTAGCACTTTTAATTCACTTTTTATTTTTATTACTTTTTTGGATACTAGGAACTATTACTCCTGAATTGAAAAAAAAAGAGGAATCTAAAGAGAAAAAAATCAAAATTTCTCTTAAAGAGATACCGAAACCAAAAAAAGAATCAGGAGTTATAAAAGAGAAGATAAAACCAATCGCTCCAATACAAACGCCATCTATGCCTCAAGGCTCACAACTCAAAGAAGTGATAAAAGAAAAACCTATCAAATATGAACCTCAAAAAAAAGTAGTAAAACCTCAAAAACTTAATCCACCTAAACAATCAAAACCAACACCTCATGCAAAACCTAAACAGCAACCATTACCACCAGAAAAAACATATATTCCATTACCAGAGATAAAGCCTCAAGAAAGTAAACCAATCATACCAATACAAAAGAAAGAACCTCTCAAACCAGAACCAAAAGACCCAATGGCATGGCTTTATGAAGATAAATCAGAGGAAGAAATAAAAGAAAAAGTGGTCAAAAATTCCAATGCAAGCAGTATCAACCAAAATATCAAAGAACTCTATGGTGAAGAATTTGGCAAGCTTTCAACTGCACAACAAGAATATATTTTAGACAATCAAGAGATTATGAGAAGAATTACACAACAAGTTTTAAATCGTGTTGCAAGTGTCAATTTACCACGAGATTTAAATGTAAATAAAAGTAATGTTATTGAGTTTTATCTTCATCCAAATGGGGATATGAGCGATTTTAAATTTTTAAATAAAAGTGGTTTATATGTACTTGATGATACTACAAAAGAAACTATAGAGTATGCTTATAGTAAATATCCACGCCCAAAAGAAAAAACATTGATACGATACAATGTTTTTTACAATTTAGCTTATTAGTTATCTATCGCCTTAATTGCCATAACAGCTGCCATAACTATTGGATAATTCGTAGGTGCTGCAGTTAACATTGGTTGTGTTGCAATTTGCATTGACATGGCGGTATAAACACTTACACCCATCTCTATCATAAGACCAATAATATTTATCATCTCTCCTGTTTCATTGCCACCTACAATTTGACCACCAATAATTTGCCCACCATTTTTCATAGCGATAAGTTTTACAAGCTGTTTTTGCGCTCCAGGGATAGATGCTGGATGACGGTTTAAACCTGTAAAAGAGCCAGTTACAATATCAATTCCTGCTGTTGCAGCTTGTTCTTCTGTGACACCCGCAGAAGAAAATGCTGTTTTACCCACCATGGTTGAGAAAATTGCAATTGTTCCACTAAAACCTTTTAAATATTTAATGCTATATAAAGAACTTCCAGCCATCCGTCCTTCAGCTGCAGAGGTTGAAGCGAGCATAACTTTGGATGAATCTTTTGTGATAAAATGTCGTCTTGCACTACAATCTCCCACCGCAAAAATATCATGATTTGCAGTTCTCATGTATTCATCCACCCAAATACCACCATAATGACCAAGTGAAACACCCACTTTTTTGGCTAATTCTGTATTTGGTTGGTATCCCGTTGCCATGATAACAATTTCAGCATCAACAGTTTGTCCACTTAAAAGTCTCACTGCATTAACATGGTTGTCTCCATTTTTATCAATAATCTCAACAACTCTGTCCTTTCCTACATATTTTACGCCAGCTTTAAGCATAATATCAATTGCCAGATTTGCAAACTCTCTATCAAAAGCATTTTTGAGAATATGTTTACTTGCACTAATGACTGTAACACTTTTACCAGATTCTGCGAGTTCTACAGCCATTTCTATACCAATAAATCCACTGCCTACAATCACTATCTCATTTTTTACATCTATATAAGATTTCAACTCATCAATAAGAACTTTATTTTTTGGCACAGTAAATACACCCTTTAAACTCAAAGAGTGTCGAAGTGATTCATGCACAAATGGAGTCGAACCCGTAGCAAAAATAATTTTATCAAAGGATATTTCATACGCATCACAATAGGCAATTTTCTTAGCAATATTAATATCATTTACTTTACCAATCAAAGTAGAAATTCCCATGTCAGCAGCCATAGCACAAGATGCAACATCTTTATCACTACACCCCAAAGTTTCACCAAAAACATAAGGGATTGCACACGGAACAAGCTGAATCTCATTTTCTCTAATTACAAGTATATCTTTGTTTGGATAGTTTGTTTTAGCTGTTACCGCAGTCACTCCACCAGCAGGACCACCACCTATTATTAGTACATCACAAGTCACTTTTTGCATTTAATTTCCTTAAAAATATATTTATAAATTTTACTCACATAATATCCTAAAATGATTACAACACTATCTCTTAGGTATACACCAAGTCATGAGTAATCAAGTTAAGAAAGATGTGACAAAAATGAAACAGAATGATATAAAAGCAAGTAATGAAAGAGTTAAACGCTATGACGATTGAACAGTTAAAGCAACTTATGAAAAAAAAGAAATAACTCATCTTTTAGTATTTAATATTTGAAAGTTCTTAAAATGGCTTTTTTGAATGGTGGGCTTTGTAGGACTTGAACCTACGACAACCCCGTTATGAGCGGGGGACTCTAACCAACTGAGTTAAAAGCCCATCTGACCTAAGACGAAGAATAGTCTTCATCGTTTGTAGGGCAGAATTGTACTTGTAAGTACCTTATATTATCCTGATTTTTTTATTTTTTTTAAAAGAAATTCTAGAAACTTAATTAAATTTTGGTGAATAATCAGAAGTTGCATAAAAATAACGGATAGAAGCAAAGCCATAAGCACCTGTTTCTTCTATTATTTTAACTTGAGAAGCTTCAACTATTCCACCTAATGCAAAAACTTTTATATCACATTTTTTTAAAAGTGCTTTTAAATCTTCTACCCCTTTTGGCGTACCTTTGTTTGGTGAAAAAAAGATAGGGCTATAGGTTACCGCATCAGCTCCTAGAGCTTGTGCATCTAAAACTTCTCCATAGGTATGCGTACTGATAATCACTTCTAGTCCCATATTTTTGGCATCTCCTATTTTATTTGCTTGTGTTGAACTCAAATGAACACCTGTCACATTTAATTCTCTGGCTAGTTCAATATCTTGATGGATGAAACTTTTTACATGAAACTCTTGACAAACTTTTAAAAAATGAGGAGCTTGAAATTTATAATTTGGATTTGTTTTATCCCGAAAGAGTACATAATCTGGTTTGTGTATTTGTAGCTGTTTAGAAAGAGTTTGAGTAAATACAGATGGATTGTCTGTATAAAACTCTTTTGAAGTGATAAGATATTTATGCATGGAGAGTTATCTATAAAGTGGATTTTGAAAATCAACCCTTTGGGCATCTATTCCAAGTGTATATCTTTGTGCCATAGCATTGACATGGTATTGGAGTCTATTGATGAGATAGAGTTCATTTTTTGTATATTTTAATTTTATTTCACTCATATAGCTTTGCAAAAAGTTTAATTTTTCTTGTTCATCGTTAAACTCTATACTTTTAATAATGGCTTGAATTTCATCATATTCATCTCCACATGCAGACAAAAAATCATAGGATAAGTCAATAGTTTTAAGATTTTCAAGTGCTTTAGAAAATGCGAAATGATTATATAACATACAGCCAACAAAATATTCTATATCAGAGTGTTCAAACTCTGAGTATTGCTTTGCTTTATCTGTGAAATGTTTATGCCATATTTCTAAAATTTGTTCTATTTTTACATTCATAAGTTTATCCATTATTTAAGTTCGCCCCAATTGTTACCAATATTTAAACTTGCTTTGAGTGGGATGTTAAGTTGTATAATATTTTCCATAATATTTCTAAACTTTTCACCCAAAAATTCAGCTTTATCTGCATCAACTTCAAAGATAAGTTCATCATGGATTTGAAGAAGCATTGTTGCCTCTAATTTTTCCTCTTCTATCACTCTATCAATTTTATTCATAGAAAGTTTAATCAAATCAGAAGCACTTCCTTGAAAAACAGTATTGACCGATTCCCTCTCATATGCAGATTGAAACATGGGAGTTGCATGTTCATAATCAAAATAGCGACGACGCTTTAAGAGCGTTTCAATATAACCACACTCTTTTGAAGTATCAACTATGGAGCGAAAATATTTTCTTACTGTGGGAAAACTTTGAAAATATTTTTCTATAATCTCTTTTGCCTCTTGCACACTTATACCCAAAGTGTCAGAGAGTTTTTTTTGTCCCATCCCATAGAGTAATCCAAAATTGACTGTTTTTGCAACACCTCTTTTTTCACTTGCTTTTTCTTCCCCAAAAAGTGCGATAGCGGTTTGCATGTGGATATCTTTATCATGGACAAAAGCATCTACCAAAACTGCATCTTGTGAAAAATGTGCAAGTAAACGAAGTTCAATTTGAGAATAATCAATTCCTATAAGCTTTTTCCCCTCAGATGCCACAAAAGCATCTCTAATTTTAGCTCCAAGAGGTGTTCTTGTTGGGATGTTTTGCAAGTTTGGATTTTTTGAACTTAGTCTTCCTGTTGCTGTTCCTGTTTGGACAAAAGAGGTATGAATTCTGCTTTCTTTATTTTCATGACTTAATTTTAAAAGTGGTTCTATATAGGTTGAAAACAGTTTATAAACTTCACGATATTCCAAAAGCAGTGGTATTATCTCATGCTCATTTTTAAGAGAATTCAAAACTTTCTCATCAGTTGAATACCCTGTTTTTGTTTTTTTGCCTGATTGAAGTTTCAGATGTTCAAAAATAATAACTCCAAGTTGCTGTGGAGAATTAATATTAAACTCTCGTCCTGCTTTTTCATAGATGCTTTGAGTCAAAGTTACTAAACTCTCTTTTACCTCAATTAAGAACTTCTCTAAATAATTTGCATCCACTTTGATACCAGCTTTTTCCATCTTTAAAAGCGTTATAATAAATGGTATTTCAACATCAAAAGCCTCTTGTATAAGATGAGTTGCACTTTGAAGTAAAAGTTTGTGATTAAAAAGATGAAAAAGTTTAAGAGTCATGAAGGCATCTTCTGCTGCATATTTACATGCATCTTCAAGGTCTACACTTGCAAAAGTATCCCCTTTTTTTACTGTATCTTTAAAAGCCACCATGGTGTGATGGAGTAATTTATCTGCCAATATATCAAGACTTAAAGCACTCTCAGGATTAATAAGCCATGCTAAAATCATGCTATCTGCATAAATTTTCAAGCTATCATCTTCTAAAAATCTCGTTACAAAATGCAAATCAAACTTAATATTATGTCCCACAACTTTTGAGCTAAAAATCTTTTGTATTGCTTTTTTGATTTCAATCTCTTCTATCTGCTCTAAAACACCCAAATAGAAGTGTGCAAAAGGGACATAATATGCCTCTGAATCATTCACACAAAAACTAAAACCTACTAATTTATCTTTTTCATAATCAAGTCCAGTTGTTTCTGTGTCAAAAGCTACAATCGTATTTGCATCAAAAGTATTTAAAATTGCATGTAACTCTTTGGCATCTGTCAAAAGAGTTGCTTTAAATGCTATTTTTCTTGTTTCTTGAAAAATCTCTTCTTGTTTTAAAAGTGCTTTTTGTTGAGTCGCTTCACTCACCATTTTTTTGGCATGGAGAACTCTTACAATAGCATTTTGTTCGTATTTTACAAGCTCGTCATAGATATTTAAAAAGGGATGTTCTATATCCATTTTATACTCTTCAAAATTAAACTCTTCAAAAACATCATCTCGAAGCATTACAAGTTTTTTAGACATATAAGCATTCTCTTTAGATTCTAGCAATTTTTTTTGTATTCCAGCGGGTTTTATTGCATCAATATTTACATAAATATTCTCTAAACTTCCATGTTCTTCTAAAAGCTTTTGCGCACCAACTTTGCCTATACCTTTTACCCCTGGAACATTATCAGCACTATCGCCTAAAATTGATTGATAATCTATAAACTGCTTCGGCGTAACACCATATTTTTCAAAACATGCTTTTTCATCTACACTTTTTTTCTTGATAGCATCCACAAGGATTATTTTGCCATCATCTATTAATTGACAAAGGTCTTTGTCATGAGAGACAACTCGCACATTATAATCTTTCTCTTTTGCAAATTTTGTCACCGTTGCAATAATATCATCCGCTTCAAAACCCACATGCCCCAAAGTTTTATAACCCATTTTATCTATCCACTCTATTGCAATCGGCAATTGAAGCGTCAGTTCTTCTGGCGGTGTTTTACGATGTGCTTTATAATTCGGGTCAATCTCATTTCTAAAAGTTGGACCTTTACTATCAATTGCAAAAACAATATAATCGCTGTCATGTTGCTTTTGAAGTGTTGCGATAAAGTTTATAAAACCTGTTAAAAGTCCCGTAGGAAAACCCTCTTTAGTTTTGAGATGTTGAGGAAGTGCATAAAAACTACGAAAGAAAAAACCAAATGTATCTATAATAGTAACTGTTTTATTTAGAGACATTTTTTTATACACGAGTTATAACAGAATTAATAGCATTTTCTAAAATTTGTGTATCATAACCAGCTTGTGCAGCTTGTGTCATACCCATATTGATAGCGATTTTAGAAAAAGGTTGATTCACTGGAATAATAGTTTTAACAATACGAAGTGCCATGCTATATTCTTTTAACTTTTGGGGTGCGGCAGACGGATTATCTGCATATTTTATCATATCTATAAAATCAGACTCAAACCCCCAATGCTCAAACACTGCGGCAGTTACTTCTGATGTTGTAATATCAACATAAGACTTTTCAACCATTGCAACATTATTACTTGTTTTAATTTCTGATAAGAAACTGGTTGTCTCACCATCTTGAATTATGTCGCTTGATATTAAAATTTTGCCCATCTCTTGCAAAAATGCAGCAAGATATAATTCTTCAGCTTTTTCCTCATTTATCTGTTTATACCAGTTGAAAATTAAGTTTGCTTGAAGATTAGAAATTTTGGCAAATTTATCAGGAGTGATACCATAAGGTTGCATATCTACATTCAATAACTTTTTTACAGAGTTACAAAGAACAATAGAACGAGTCATTCCCATGCCAAAGAGACTTACAGCATGGGAAACATTTTTGATTTTTTTACCAAAAGAATAGAGTGGAGAATTGGCAACTTTTAGAAGATTGGCTACTAGCATAGGGTCATTCTCAAGCACTTTTACTAAATCAGCTATAGAAGATTCTTCATTTGCATATATTTTATCAACTTCCTCGATAGTCCTTGGAAGTGGTGGTAAAGATTTTATACTATTTATAATTGAGCTTTTCAAACTCACCCCTTTGTTATTTTATTGATGACAATTTGTCAAACTTGTTTTTGGATTTACTATATAAGAATATCCAGAATAAATAGTATAGACTCCGTAGACTATCACAGCAATGGCAGATAAACTCATCATCATATTTCTAAAACTTGTCGCCGAAGCTAAAGAGGTCAAAAAACCAAGCCCAAACATAGCAGGAATTGTACTAAGCCCAAAAATAGCCATAACTAAAGCTCCATACAAAGGGTCAGCCGTACTTGCAGCAGTGATAGCAAAGAAATAAACAAAACCGCATGGCAAAAGACCATTCAGCATTCCAAGAATAAAAAAGCTTGTATTTGATTTTGAATGGAGCACTTTTTTAAACGCTTCTTTATAAACAGATGAAGATGCAAAAGAGTGTTCTATCAAAGTCAAAAACTTTATTTTTCCCATCAAAGATAATCCAGCCAAAACCATAGCAACACCTGCAAAGATAAGTAAAGCACCATTGGAATTATTGCTAAAAGTCACAACACCACCCAATCCACCAAATATCGCACCCAAAAGAGTATAAGTAAAAACTCGCCCAAAAGAGTAAAGCAGATGCGCTATACTTTGAGAAACTTTAGAACTTGCTGGATTAATTTTGATTGTTGAATACGCTAGAACTATTCCACCACACATCCCAATACAGTGACCAAAAGAGCCTAAAAAAGCGATAGTGATAATAGTTATTATGTTGACTGTTTCCAAAATCAATTTCCTAAGAGTTGTTTTTTTATCAATGGATTTCGCATAGTTTCACCATGTAGCACTCTGAGTTGCATCGTTTGAAAATCTATAAAAGCAGTTTGATTATTTTCATACGCACCAAAACCAAATCCCATCGGTGTAATTTCAGTGCTGGAGTAAAAAGCCTTTTTACCGTCTATCCATTTTTTTGTATCTCTTGCCATAACCCAAATTGTAACCTCATCTTTAAACTGTTTATCTTTAAGCCAATGAACAAAACCACCATGGTCATGAAAAAACCAAGTTTTTCCATCAACTGCCACAACTTGTGAAGCATATTCCAAATCAGTAATTATCATGCCACAATCACTATCTTGGTATGTATTGATTTGCATAACCAAAGGTAATCTTTTTAAATTTCCCTCTTGTACAACAATCATGTGCTTTGTATCAGCCAAAGATAAAAAAAGAGTGACAATCAGAAATACTAGAATCAAAACTATTATAAAAGGGGTTGTATTTTTCATCTTATCTTCTTTTTTTTCCTTTACCTAAATCATCATAATGCAAAAAAACTGCTAAATCCTGTTGTGTTTTAAAATCAAGGGTATCCCAAATTTTTTTCTTTATCTCATATCTAGCTTTATCTTCAATCTGACTTTTCTTGATATCTCGAATAAGATAGTGATAACGCACAATTTTTTTTGTAAAATCACTAATAAAAAACCAATTTTTAATTATCTGGTAGCTTCTTTCTTCATGGTCTGTAAAACTATATTCTCCAAACTCTCTATCTTCATCATCTTTGACATGTGCGGTTGAAGGTTTGCCTATATCATGAAGCAGTGCTGCTGCAAAAAATTTAAAATCACCTGCTTTGAGCGTGTAATACAAAACTCGTAAAGTATGCATTAAAACACCATGTTGATGCCATTTGTTTTGAACAAAAAAAAGTGACATCAGATTTGGTTTTGAAAAAAAAGAGTTATTTATTGTATCCATTTTCACACTCTTAGTAGTATGGCAAAAAGCTCCAACTTACGGCTCAATAGAAATATATTCATCATCTACAAAAAACTTTTTATCCGTACTAAAAACATAACTATCTTCTACATCTACGCTAAACACATTATATTCCGATAATTTTTTATTTATCTCAATTATGTAACCCTCTTTTTCTAAAAGATAAAGTTTTTTACCTTTGATAATAATTCCTAAAAAGTGAGCAAAAGGAAACTTGATTTTTGCATTCACTTGTAAATCAGGTGTCAAAGAGACCACTTCTCCCTGCTTTGTTGTAATAAAAAGATTTGTACCATCATACACTGCATTACGAACCTCATAGTTCGCTCTAATCTCTTGTTTTGACATTGACAAAATTTTATTGCCTGTTGCGGCGATAAGCTTATTATCCATCACACCAAAATAGATAATATTATTAAAATTCTCTTCAGAAGAGACAATCACACTTCTGAGTTTCTTTTTAAGTTTTGCATTTATAATGACTATTTTTCCATCAAGTGTTAAAAATACAACCAAGTCATTCATAAAATATGGATTTACAATTCTAGAATCCACAACAATAGGAGCATTTCCTTGCTCTTTTAAAAGAAGTGTTTTTGTACTTAAAGAGTAAAGTGCCATCTCATTATCTGCAAATAAAACAGCCAAAACATCACCTTTGACACTTGCAGCTGCTATTGTTTTTTCCAATGAAAAAGCGGTACTTTTAAGAGGATTTTCTTTATTTGTTATCGTCATGTTGCCATCAAAATTTGCACTTAGCACCCATGCATCACTTACGCCGATAAGTCTATAGCCATCTTTGATTACAACATCAACTACACCATCTTTTGTACGAACTTTTCTATCTTCTAAAAGTGCAACTTCAGAGGTGATATCAATTATCCCCTCATCAACACTTCCATGATACTTCCAACTCTCTTTTATATCTTTTGGCTCATACACTTTTTTAGTGCTACATGCACTCAAAAAAAGGGCTAAAAGAGCTAAAAAAAGTATAAATATATGTTTCAAAATTTTACTTAACGCCATAATGTAAAAGTGCTCGACCAACAGCATAAAGAGAAGAATTTTCAGATATTGATGCGAGTTTTATATGCGCTTCTTCTATTTTTGATTCTTTGATTAGAAGGATTGCACTTTGTACAGATGCCAAATCTCTATAAAGAGCGTTTTGTTTATGAGCATATTCATCCAACGATTTAGCATCATTTGCTAACTCATAAGTTGCTAAATCAGCAACTAACAAAGCCTTTGAATTTTCTAATTCTTTGAATTTTACAACATCTTTTGTTGCAACTGCTTGTGAGAAACACCACACATCATATAAAACAGAACTATGTTCTTTTAATTCAGACAACGCTTGTGTATTTGTAGCGTCTATTTGTAATTTTTGAAGTGCTTCATTTGCAGAAACAACTTTACTATGTTTATTTGTCTCATACAAGAGATTTGATGCAACAACTACAACAATAGCAATTACTCCGCCTATCATAACATTTTTATATTTTTTGATAAATCGTTCAGTTATAACAGCTTTTTCAAAAAACTTCTCTTCAGAGCTTAGCTCTTCTCTTACCATCTCAATATCATTTTTTAAGCTCAAAAATATTCCTTATTCAAAAAGTTCAAAATAGTATCGCATAGTTTGTTAAAGTTTCATCAAATCCTATAGTTTTTTTCGTTACAATCCCCGTAAATTAAAATTTTTAGGACTATACATGCAAGTAGATGACGCACTCTTAACAAAATTGGAAAAATTATCTTTTTTAAAGGTGTCTGAGGATAAACGCCAAGAGATACTTACACAACTCTCAGAAATCGTGAGTTTTGTAGATAATTTAAGTGAACTAAATACTGATGGCGTAGATGATAAATTTGCCATGAATAACAATGCAACAACCCTTAGAGAAGACATTCCTCATTGCAATATAGAAGTCAATCAAAGTATTTTAAAACATGCTCCACTCAGCGGAGACAACTTCTTTATAGTTCCAAAAATAATAGAATAATCATGATTAAGATTTATGGAATAAAAAACTGTGGCAGTGTAAAAAAAGCACTTTCATTTTTTAAAGAACATAACATAGATTATCAACTTCAAGACTTTAAAACAGATAAAGTTAGCTGTGATAAAGTTTCATCATGGTTGCAACAAATAGATATGAAAACTCTTTTTAATGCTAAAAGTACAACCTATAAAACACTTGAATTAAAAAAATTAAATCTTAATGAAGATGCTCAAAAAGAGTGGCTTTGCAAAGAAAATTTATTGATAAAAAGACCAGTTGTTGAATATAATAATAAACTTATTGTTGGTTTCAATGAAGATGTTTATAAAGGATTTTTTCATGAGTGAAGAAAAAAAACCTATAGAGATAAGAAAACTGCTCAAAAGTGTTTTGGCGTATGGTTCATCGGACTTGCACCTTGTTGTAGGAAGTGAACCACAAATCCGTATTGATAAAGAGTTACGACCGCTCAATCTCCCTATTTTGGATGCTAAAGATGTTGAAGAGATGGCGTATTCACTCATAGAAGATAAACAAAAAAAAGTGTTTGAAGAACATAATGAGCTTGATTTTTCTTTTGAACTAGAATCTGTTGGTCGTTTTAGGGCAAATTATTACCGCACTATTCATGGAATTGCTTGTGCATTTCGTATGATTCCTATTGATATACCAACACTTGATGCTTATGGGAATCCACCTGTTTTTAAAGAGCTTATCAAAAGGGAAAAAGGGCTAATCCTCGTCACAGGACCCACAGGAAGTGGGAAGTCAACAACACTTGCTTCAATGCTCCATGAGATAAACTTAACAGAGCGAAGACATATTATTACAGTCGAAGACCCTGTTGAATTTGTTCACAAAAATATAAAATCTCTTTTTTCTCAAAGAGATGTAGGAAGTAATACCGCTTCATTTGCAGCAGCACTCAAATATGCACTTCGACAAGACCCTGATATTATACTCATCGGGGAGATGCGAGATGCTGAAACAATTGGAGCAGCAATTACAGCAGCAGAAACTGGTCACTTAGTTTTTGGAACACTTCACACAAACTCTGCACCTGGAACTATTAACCGTATTATCGATGTATTCTCAGGCGAAGAACAAGGGCAAGTTCGTGCTCAACTCTCCTCTTCACTTATTGCAGTCGTATCACAATCGCTTATTCCTAAACTTGGAGGGGGAAAAGTAGCAGTGCAAGAGATACTTATCTCAAATCCAGCAGTTGCGAACTTAATAAGAGAGGATAAAGTACACCAAATATATTCTCAAATGCAGTTAAACCAAAAAGAAACTAAAATGACAACTCAAACACAAGAGATTATCACTCTTTTACAAAAGAAAAAAATCTCAAAAGAAAATGCTATTAAAAACTCGAATCGACCAGAAGAACTTATTAAAATGATAGAAGGGTTATAAAGCATCCTTTTCATTCCCAAAGCGTAGTTGGTTTATTGTGAAGAGATTATTGTTTGAGTTGACCAGCCAAAAATCCACTGCTAAATGACCATTGTAAATTGTATCCGCCACATGGACCATCAAGGTTCATCACTTCACCGCAAAAATATAAGCCGTTGATAATTTTACTTTGCATGCTTTTAGGATTTATCTCTTTAAGATTTATTCCACCTCGAGTTATCATCGCCATTTTAAAGCCATCATGTCCTGTGACACTCAGAGGTGTCCAAGCGAGGAGTTGTATCAGCTTTACTTTATATGTACCGCTAATTTTGCTATAAAGCTCATCAGGATTTATTTCAGCCAATAAACAGATTTCTTGTGCAAGAGCCAAAGGGAGTAGGGTTGTTACGATTTCTACTGTTTTAGCAAATGGATTTTTTGAAAATTGTTCTTTGATATGTTGGATAATTTGCTCCTCATTCATCCCTTTTGTAAGATTTAAAAGAAGAGGTACTTCTTTATATTTTTCTAAAAGTGGCGTGACTTCTCTAGCAAAATCTAAAACGACAGGACCTCTGATACCGTTATTTGTAAATATCAAATCTCCAGTAGCTCGGAGTTTTTTGTGTTTGCTAAGATTAACTCGAAGTTCAACTTTGGATATGGTATCAGCACGGCAGTTTTTTACCCAATCTTCTTTGACTTTTAGAGGCATCATGGCGGGGTGAAGCTCTGTTACTTTATGACCAAGCTTGCTTGCAAGTGTATATCCATCTCCCTCAGCACCAAGTACTGGATACCCAAGACCACCCGTAGCAACAATCACATGAGGAGCATGAAAAGTTTGATTTTGTGTTTGAACACCACTGATTTGATTCTCATGATACAAGAGTTGATTTACTTTTTGGGAGCAAAGAAGTGTGACATCTACTTTGTGAAGTTCCTCTTCAAGTGCGCTAATAATAGTGGCTGAACTATGTGAAGTAGGAAATATTCTGTAGCCATCTGGAGCATGTGTTTCTACTCCAATTTGAGTGAAGAAATCTATAAGTGTTTTATGGTTAAATTCATTAAGTGCATCTTGCATAAATCTACCATCACGACCAAAACGGCTCATAAAATCTTCGTTTGAGAGCGTATTGGTGAGATTGCAACGACCACCACCAGTTGCTTTTAGTTTTGAAGCAATTTTGGAAAGTTTTTCTAAAAGAAGCACTTTCCTTCCCATGCGTGCAGAAATAATTGCAGCCATCAAACCAGCAGCACCAGAACCAATAACTATTAAGTCGTATTTATTTTTCATATTGGAATTGTATTATAGCTATTCTAAAACCAATGGTTTGTAATAAACTTATCTATGAAATATTTCAATTTATAGTAATTTAGTCTATAATTTAAAACTTACTAAAAAAAGGGGATTTATGAAATTATCTAAAATTGTTATAGGGACTTTATTTATTGCTTCTAGTATATTTGCGAGTGAGCAAGTGACTCGTTGGGGTTATACGGGTCATGGTTCACCAGAACATTGGGGGGAGTTAGATACACAAAATGTAATGTGCAAACTTGGTCATAATCAATCACCAATTAATATTACAAGAGATGTAGAGGTTGATACGAAGAATTTGGAGCCAATCAATTTTCATTATGTTTCAGAGTCATTAAATGTTGTTGATAATGGACATACAATTCAAGTGAATATTAAAGAGGGAAGCACTATTGAAGTGGATAAAAAAGTTTTTGAACTCAAACAGTTCCACTTTCATGCACCAAGTGAAAATGAGATAGATTCTAAACAATTTCCATTGGAAGCACATTTGGTTCATATGGCAAAAGATGGTTCATTAGCCGTAGTTGCGATTTTATTTGAAGAGGGGAAAGAAAATCCACTTCTGAATAAAGTTTGGGAAAAAATGCCTCATGATGCTGGAGCAGAAGCACCAGTGTCTGTTACAACTCAAGAGATAAATGAATTTTTACCAAAAGATAAGTCTTATTATAGATTTGATGGTTCGCTCACAACGCCACCATGTAGTGAAGGTGTGCGATGGTTTGTGTTCAAACATTATGATACAGTTTCAAAAGAGCAAGTAGAACAGTTTTTGCATGTCATGCACCATCCAAATAATAGACCTATTCAAGATATAGGTGCTAGAAAAGTTTTAGATTAGTAGTGAGAAAAGAATCAATTTGAATAGAAAAAATTTATAAGCCATCACAATTTAAACATTTTGGAATTTTAAAGTTAAAAATATGAATGAAATAATTAAATACACAAGTAAAATGAAACTGCTTTATGTCGAAGACAATGAAAGTGTAAGAGAATCGCTTCTTAGTATACTTGAAGAATTCTTTGACCAGATAGTTGTAGCAGTAGATGGTCAAGATGGTTATGAAAAATTCTTAGAGAATAAAATAGATTTAATCCTGACAGATATTAATATGCCTAAACTTAATGGTTTAAAGATGCTAAAAAAGATAAGAGAGATAGATGAAAATGTTTCTACTTTAATTTTATCAGCTTATGATGAATCTCAATATCTCTTGGAAAGTATTCAACTCAATGTAGAAGCATATTTATTCAAACCAATTACTATAGAAGAATTTGCAAGAGCATTAGAGAAAGTCACTCAAAAGATAAAATTACAGCAAGAATTGGCAAATAATTTATCTCTTTTACATCAATATCAAGAGATAGCTGAGTGTAGTGGAATTGTATCAAAAACAGATTTAGCTGGAAAAATAATCTATGTTAATGATGAATTTTGCAAAATATCAGAATATACACGAGAAGAGTTGATTGGTAAAAATCATAGCATTGTTAGGCATCCAGATAACCCTTATTATATCTATCAAAATATTTGGAATACAATAAAAACGAAAAAAGAAACTTGGAAAGGAACTATTAGAAATTTATCCAAAAATGGAAAAATCTATTATGTTGATTCAACTATAAAACCTATTTTGGACCTTCATGGAAATATTATGGAATACATGGCATTTAGACATGATATAACCAATATAATGAGTCCACATAAACAATTAGAAGACTTTTTATATTATACGCCGGAGCCTTTGTTAGTACTTCTTCAGATAGTTGATTATGATAATTTTGAAAAATTTTATGGTTATTCTCAAATGAGTTATATCGAAAAAAAAATCTCAAAAAAAATATTTGATTTTCTTCCGCAAGATTGTATATTTAAAAATCTGTATATTCTGGGCAATGGAAAATTTGCTTTTGCAAAAGATATAACAAATTTAAATCTAGAGCATATTATTACAAATGTAGAAATGGCAATACGCAAGATAAATATTACAAAATTTAAAATAGATGATACTTTTTATGATTTATCCATGAGAGCTAGTCTTGCTCATGGAATGAATGTTTTTGAAAACTGTATAGTTGGACTACAAAAACTTTGTAAATCTAAAGAAGATTTTATTATAGCAAACCATTTAGCACATAACCAATATAAAGAAGCACAACATAATCTCAATATTTTGGACATGGTAAATACAGCGATAGAGAATTTAAATATCGTTTCTTACTTTCAGCCAATTGTTAATAACAAAACTCAAAAGATTGTAAAATATGAATCATTAGTAAGACTCATAGATAAAGAAGGGAATGTTTTGGCTCCTTGTTTATTTTTAGATATTTCAAAACAAAGTAAGCTTTATTTTCAGATAACAAAAATAGTTTTAAAAAACTCTTTTGAAGCTTTGTATAAAACAGATAAAAGTATCTCTATCAATTTATCTGCTTTGGATATTGAACAAGAAAAGATAACTAATACTATTTTTGAGATGTTAGAGGAGTATAGAGCGCATAGTCATAGAATAGTTTTTGAATTACTTGAAGATGAACATGTATCAGATATGAAAATGGTAGATAATTTTATTTTTAAAGCAAAACAGTATGATGTAAAAATAGCGATTGATGATTTTGGTGTAGGATATTCAAACTTTGAAAGATTACTTTCATATCAACCAGATATACTTAAAATTGATGGTTCGCTTATAAAAAATATTTTGGTAGATAACTACTCTTTTTCAGTTGTAAAAACAATTGTTGCCTTTGCAAAAGCACAAAATATAGAAATAATTGCTGAATTTGTAGAAAATGAAGATATATATAATATTTTAACTTCTTTAGGTGTCGAGTATTCACAAGGGTATTATTTTGGTAGACCTGCCGTTTTATAAAATTAAAAACTCCTTACCCATACAGTATCTTTTAACCAAAAAATAGATAAAATCGCCATCACTAAAATCCAAAAAGAGTCCAAACTATGTTTAAACCATTACTAATTGAAATAGGCGTTGAAGAGCTTCCTGCGGTTCCTCTTTTAAAAGAGTTGCAAAATATTGAAAAAAAATACGGGGATATTTTAGAAAAATATTCACTTCAAGGGGAGTTTGAATTTTATTACACTCCTCGCCGTTTGGTTATTTGGCACAGAGAATTTAAAACTTCTCAAGATGATAGTGTAGAAGAATTTTTTGGTGCTCCTATTGGTGTTGCTTATAAAAATGGTGTGCCAACTCCTGCTGCACTCGGATTTGCCAAAAAATGTGGTGTTACACTTGAAGAGATTTCTCAATCGCAAAAAGATGGCAAAGAGGTTCTTTATTATAAAAAAGATGTAAAAGGAAGAGCATCAACTGAGCTTTTGAATGAGATAATTGGAGTGTGGATTAAGTCACTTGATTTTGGTAAATCTATGAGATGGGGTTCACTTGAAGAGAGTTTTATCAGACCGATTCGTTGGGTCAATGTGATGCTTGATGATGTGCTTGTAGATATTGAACTCTTTGGTGTCAAATCGGCTAAAAAAACATTTGTTCACCGTATTAGCAATTTTGACGCTGTCGCAGTGAGTGGTGCAAAAGATTATTTTGAGACTTTAGAAAAAGGTGGAGTGACACTTTTCCCTGAGCTTCGAGAAAAAAATATTTTATCCCAATTTAGTGTTCTTGAGAGAACTCATGCAATTAAAATAGAGATAGATGAAGATTTACTGAGTGAAGTTGTTGCAATTACAGAAAATCCGACAGCACTTTTAGGCACATTTGATGAAAAATTTTTAAAATTACCACCTGAAGTTATTATCACTTCCATGAAAGAGCATCAAAGATATTTTCCTGTTTTTAAAGATGCAAAACTTGTCAATAAATTTGTAGTTGTCTCAAATGCACTGACTTTAGATTACTCAAAAGTGATAGAAGGAAATGAGCGAGTGCTTCGTCCCCGTTTGGCAGATGCACTTTTCTTTTGGGAAAATGACCTTAAAAAAGGTTTGAGTACAAAAGGGCTTGAAAAAGTTGCATTTTTTAAAGGTCTGGGAACTGTTGGAGATAAAATAGAGCGAGAAAAAAAAGTGGCTTTTACTCTTTTTGAGATGTATAAAATAGATGCAAACAAAGAAGATTTAGACAGAGCAATCTCTCTTGCAAAAGCTGATTTAATGAGTGAAATGGTTTATGAATTTACAGAGCTTCAAGGACTTATGGGATATTACTATGCAAAAGAAGCAGGTGAAAGGCTTGAGGTTGCAACAGCGATAAAAGAGCAGTATTTACCTTCTGGAGAAGATAGTCCGTTACCATCTACACCAATGAGTGCAATAGTTGCCATGAGTATAAAAATTGATACGCTTTTAGCACTTTTTAGTGTAAATCAAATCCCAACAGGTTCTCGTGACCCATTTGCTCTTCGCCGTGCGGTAAATGGTTTGATTCGTATCACTGAGGAACATCATTTTGCATTTGATATTGTGCAAACTTTAAAAGAGTTATCTATTGGATATGAAACGATAGATATGCAAAAATTAGAGAGTTTCTTTTTAGAGAGAGTCAAGCAGTATTTCAAAGTAAATCCATCTATTGTTGAAGCAGTTTTGGCTTCAGGAGAGCGAGAACTTTTAAATCTTTCAAAGAAGATAAAAGCGTTAAGTACATTGGTAGATTCTGCTGAATTTTCTGAAATCTCTTCAACTTTTAAACGGGTTGCAAATATCACAAAAGATATAGATTTACAAGGTGATTTATCAATAGATGAAAATTTATTTGAAGAAAATGCTGAAAAAATATTATATGTTCAATATACACAGGTAGAAGAAACAGTATATCTTTCTTATGAAGAGGAGCTTGATGCTCTTTTGGGATTAAAACCAGAACTTGATAATTTCTTTGCAGATGTAATGGTGAATGCTGAAAATGAAGCTGTCAGAAATAATAGAAAAGCTTTAGTTGCTTCTATTTATAAAAGTATCTTAAAAATTGCAGATATTAAAGAAGTTACAATATAACGCATAAAGTTAAAAAATTTTAGAAAAAAAAGAAAAAACAATTGATTTTTTGATAATTCTGATAAGATGGCTTTATCAAAAACTAAAAAGTTAAGAAGTGATACATGCAAACTTATAATATTTATTATGATAGTAAAGAACAATTTTATAATTATTTAGAAAAAAATTCTATACAAGATAATAATAAACTACTTATTCAAATTTTTACTTCTTTATCTGCGAGAGATGCCATAGCGACTCTTTTAGATACGATTACCTCTTTTCTCCCTCAAGCTACTATTATTGGTGCAACTACCGATGGTGAGATATGTGAGGGAGAAGTAACTACAGATACAACTGTTATCTCTCTTACCCAATTCCAAGATACACAACTAAAAGTAGCCATTGTACAAAATTGCTTGAGCAGTGAAGAATATGGAGAAGAAATTGCAAAACAATTATCTGTAGATGATGCCAAAATAATAATTACATTTTCAGATGGCTTATCCATGGATGGAGAAGAGTATTTAAATGGAATCTATTCTATCAATCACAATATTCTCACAGCAGGTGGGATGGCAGGAGATGGTGGAAACTTTCTACAAACTTATATTTTCACAAAAGATACTATTATTTCTCAAGGTGCAGTTGGGGTTGCTTTGATAAATCCACAATTGCAAATCCAAACAGATTATAGTTTCGATTGGTTGTCGATTGGTAAAAGTATGACTATCACTGAAGTAAAAAAGAATCGAGTCTATACGATTGATAATATATCTGCGCATGATATTTATAAAAAATATTTAGGTGAAGATATTGCAAAAGGGCTTCCCGCTATTGGTATTGAGTATCCTATGATTATTCAAAGAGCTAACGACAATTTAGCAAGAGCTGTTCTTGCTACACATGAAGATGGTTCGCTCTCTTTTGCAGGTGATTTTAAAGTTGGAGATATTGTAAAAATTGGGTACGGTAATGCTCAAATGATATTGAATCATTCAAAAGAGTTAAAATCAAAAATAGAAAAGAAACCGATAGAATCTATTTTTATCTATTCTTGTATGGCAAGAAGAAGATTTATGCCTGATAGAATAGGGTTGGAAATTATTCCCTTAACTCAAATAGCAAATGTAGCTGGTTTTTTTACTTATGGTGAATTTTTTTCTTTAGAGAGGAAAAATGAACTTTTAAACCAAACTATGACCATTTTAGCTTTGAGTGAATCAAAAGAGATACAAAATAGAGAGATAGAACTCGTTCCAAATGTAGCTCTTAATGATTATCAAAAATCGATTAAAGCGTTATCTCACATTTTGGATGTTACAACGCAAGAGTTAGCACATGAAAATGCTAATCTTCTAAAAATTGCAAAAGAGATACAAGCAAGAGAAGATTCCCTTAATCTTGCTCAAGAAGTTGGACATTTTGGAAGTTGGGAAATAGATTTAAGAACAAAAAAAACAATTTGGTCGAAACAAAATTATCGAATATATAAAGAAACCAGCGATGCAGTGTTAACTCTTGAGACTTTTATGCAAAGACTTTTACCAGAAGATAGAGTAAAAGCCATGCAGACTTTAGACAATCTTCGTGATGGTTGTGTGCATACTGTTGAGCTACGAGCTAAAAGAATGGATGGTGTTATTATTAATATTCTTTTAAATGGAAAACTTCTTTTTGATGTAAATAATAATCCATTGAAGATGATAGGAACAACGCTAGATGTTACTCAAGAGGTTCAAACAAAGCTCAAAGAAAGAGAACAATCGCAAATACTTGAACAAATCCATGACTCTGTTGTTTCCACTGATTTAAATGAAATTATTACTCATTGGAATAATGGGGCTACTTTGATGCATGGTTACACTGCTTTGGAGATGATAGGTCAATCTATTTGGATACTTTATAGACCAGAAGATACAAGTAAAGTTCAAAGCGTTAAAGAAATTGTATTGAGAAATGGTTTTTATAACCATGAGATAAAAAAAATAAGGAAAGATGGAACTATTATAGATACAGATGTTTCTCTTTCTCTTTTAAGAGATGAAAATGGTCAAGTGTTTGGTATTACAAGATATTCTCAAGATATTACTCAAAAGAAAATAGCAGAACAAGAGATATCGGCACAAAATGAGCTGATTTATTTTCAAGATAATTACGATTATTTAACAAAACTACCAAATCGTAATTTATTTAATACAACATTAGTGCAGACAATAAAAAATACAGAGAAAAAAAATGGTAGTTTCGTTCTGTTTCTTTTAGACCTTGATAATTTTAAAAATATTAATGATACTTTTGGGCATGAATATGGGGATGAAGTTTTAAAAATCGTAACAAAGAGATTGCTTTCATGTATACAAGAGCATGGTATTTTTGCGAGATTAGGCGGAGATGAATTTGCCCTTATTGTAGAAGATATCCTTGATGTAGAAAGAATTTTAAAAATTGCACAAACCATGATTGATAATATGCGAGAAAAAATCACAATACAAGAACAAGATTTGTATGTCTCAGTCAGTATTGGTATAAGTTTGTATCCAGAGGATGCAACAACCAAAGATGAGTTATTAAAATTTGCAGATAGTGCCATGTATAAAGCTAAAGATGAGGGACGAAATAACTATCAATTTTATGCATCGAGTTTAACAGCAAAAGCATTTGAGAGAGTTGTCTTAGAGAGTAGCATGCGTATTGCTCTAGTAGAAAATCAGTTCATTGTATATTATCAGCCTCAAACAGATGCAAGAACTGATACTCTTATTGGCATGGAAGCACTTGTAAGATGGAAGCATCCAACTATTGGTTTAATCTCTCCAGATAAATTTATTCCTCTAGCAGAAGAAACAGGCATGATTATACCTCTTGATAGATATGTGATGAAACAGGCTATGAGTGATTTTAAAAATTGGTATGATTTGGGTTTAAATCCAGGGATTTTAGCACTTAATTTATCTCTAAAGCAGTTAAAATCTCCAGATTTTTTCAGTTTTTTAGAAAATATAATTTCAGAAATAGGGTTTAATGTTAAATGGTTAGAACTTGAAATAACAGAAAGCCAAATGATGCAAGACCCTATGAAAACAATTTCTATATTAAAAAATATCAGTGCATTAGGAATTGAGATAGCTATTGATGATTTTGGCACAGGCTATTCTTCACTTGCATATTTAAAAAGACTTCCAGTAGATAAACTAAAAATAGACCAATCTTTTGTGCGAGATTTACCAACTGATGAAGAGGATTGTGCTATCTCTAAAGCGGTAATTGCTTTAGCCAATAGTTTAAATTTACGAATTATTGCTGAGGGTGTCGAAACAAAAGAACAAAAAGAATTTTTGGTAGAAAATGGATGCTTTAATATTCAAGGATATTTGTATTCTCGCCCAATTCCTTATAACGAGATGACACAATATCTACAATAATAGGAAAAATATTTTGATACATAAGATACAAAAATATACAACTACAAACAGTTTAGTTTTAGTTGAGATTATTTCTAGAACTTGCATTAGAGCAAAAAATAATTGGTTCTATTTTAGTTGTCATGAAGATAGCAGATTTGTATAAAAAGGGTAAAATTTAAGTAATTCATGAGTAACATGCAACTTATGAAAAAACTTTACATAATAAGACACGCCAAATCTAGTTGGAATAAATTAAATTTAGAAGATTTTGATAGACCTTTGAATAAAAGGGGTAAAAAAGATGCCCCTTTTATGGGTAAAATACTTCTAGAAAAAGGTGTTATTCCTGATGTTATTATCTCGAGTCCTGCAAAAAGAGCAAAACAAACCTCTATAAGAATTGCAAAAGAATTACGCTTTAAAAAAGTAATTATTTTTGATAAAAAAATATATGAAGCTGGTCCTAGTGTTTTAGAGCAAATTTTGTTCTCTTTTGATAATATAAATAATACTATTTTATTAGTTGGTCATAATCCAGGATTAAATATTTTAGTGGGAAATCTTGTCCATTTTCACGGAAATATTCCAACATCGGGGATTATTGAACTCTCTTTTGATTGTGAACGCTGGAGTGAGATTAGTCCTAAAAATGCCACTTTAGTTTCATTTGATTACCCCAAACGACATAATCTTTAATGTATGATATAGCTATCATTGGTGCTGGTATCAATGGTTGCAGTGTTGCTTATGAGTTTGCAAATTCTGGTAAAAAAGTGATTCTTTTTGATGAGCAAGGTGTTGCGGGTGGTGGCAGTGGTGCAGCAGGTGCTTTTATCTCCCCAAAATTCTCAAAAGCTGGGGATTTAAAAGAGTTACTCCATGACGCTTTCGTTTATAGCTTAGATTTTTACGAAAAAAACTTTCCCTCCTATCTCACTAAAGCACCTCTTTTACATATTGCTCAAGATGAAGAAGACTCTGCTATTTTGAAATATTACAAACTCAATACCTCTTTTGCACTCAAAACTCCCTCAAATACAGTTTTAAATTCTCTTCGTGCAGAAGTGAAGATGCAAGAAAATCTTTGCATGGATGGTGGCGTTGTAGATGCTTCTGGTGTTTGTTATGCCATGAGTAAATCGCTCAAATTTGTGCAAGAAAAAGTGAAAACTTTGGTAGAAAAAGATGCAATGTGGGTACTCAATGAAAAATATTTAGCAACCCATGTAGTTTTTGCAACAGGTGCTTATGAGAGTATACTCAAAGAGCCATATATAAAACTTCGAGGTGTTTGGGGACACCGTATTGATATAAAAACTACAACACAAAATACAAGTTCAATCCACCAATTTGTATCAATTTCACCCTCTAAAAATGGAGTTTTAGCGATTGGTGCGACACACAATGTCCATTACCATCCCCAACTAGCAACTATGCCTTATGAGGTTGAAGAGGGAAGACTTGAGTTGCTTGAAAAAGCCTCAAGAACATTGAAATTAGATAATATAGAGATTCTCAAAGATTATACAGGGCTTCGGTCTGGTTCGTTTGATTATCTCCCTTTAGTTGGAAAACTGGTAAACTCAGAACAAACACTTGCACAAAAAAATGGTAATTTTAAAACCAAAAATCCAAACTACGAGAGTTACGCTTATTATCCAAATCTTTACATGATAAACGGAAGTGGCGGATACGGTTTTGTGCTTGCTCCTTATTTGGCAAAAATGTTAAGAGAGTTTGTTTTAGAAGATAAAAAAATTGATGCAAGAGTGAATCCTGCGAGGTTCTTTGCCCGTTGGGCAAAGAAAATTTAACTAATTTTTTGGATAGTTGGAGGGTTTGTTCTAAACGCATTTTTAAAAGCGTTTGCACGAATATCTCTCATTTTTCCAGTTGCCATGGGTGCTAAAAAATAAGCATTTTCTACACACTCATTTTCATGCTGATTGTTATCATAAGTAAACGCAATCACTTTTCCAAGTTTTGCAATATGGGTAGATAAATTTTTAGCATAACTGATAATATCTTTATGGTGTCTATCATGTTTATGACCACTTCCAAAATAGACAAATTTACCATTTAACCTAATATTTAAATAGTCTTGATAGTTAAGGTTTTTGTCATAACGGGTGAGCTGATTTGAACTATATTTACCCAAATCTGCATCAAACTCTTCAAGAATTGGAGTGGGTTCAATATCTGGTCTATTGATATTAAAGAGGTATTTTATCTCTATAAGCTGACCTCTATAGCCATCTTTTATGGATTTTGCAAAAATGTGCATAAGCTCATTTAATGCCAATTCATGAAACTCATCATCAAACTCAAACCCTTGGTCTGCAAGTTTTTTATTTGTATGAAAGCCAATTGGGCTTATGGTTGGATTATATAAAAATATAGTTCCTGCGACTGTTTTGCGTTTTTTTCCAAGTAACTCTTCAAATTCATCTTTCGTTATCTTTATATCTTCTCGCTCTTCATCTTTTTCATTGATATAAATATAGTGTTGTGTTAAATATTCTATATCAAAATTTGTTGAAAATTTTCCAAATGTTTGCATCTAAATCCTTCGTTATAATTAGGCGAATTATACTCTAATCAAAGAGAAAAATATTCTTAAGAACAATGTTATTGTTTATAAGATAAAATAATACTATTTAATTTTTGGAAGATAACACACTATGAAAATACCTAAAATCCTTATTGTAGATGATAAATATGCAAGCATTCTTTCCTTGAAAACTATACTTAAAAAAGTAAATGCTGAATTTATTAGTGCAAGTTCTGGAAATGAGGCACTTGCCTCTGTTTTAGAACATGAAATCATGCTGATTTTACTAGATGTAAACATGCCTGATATGGATGGTTTTGAAGTTGCGTCTTTATTAAGAGAGGAGGAATTAACTAAATATATTCCTATTATTTTTCTTACAGCTATGGATAGAAATAATTATAATATTCGCCAAGGGTATAGTGTTGGCGGTGTTGATTTTCTTTATAAGCCGATTGACCCATTTGTTTTAGTCTCAAAAATTAAAATTTTTTTAGATTTATGGAGTTTAAAAGAGACTCTGCAAGAAGAAATTATACTCCGTAAAAATAAAGAGCAAGAGATAGAATTTATCTCAGGGCATGACACTCTTACAGGATTATATAATAGAAGAAAATTTCATGCTAAATTATCTGACGAAATCAAACGGGCACAACGGGAAAATACGACATTTGCACTCCTATTTTTAGACCTTGATGGATTTAAAAAAGTAAATGATACACTCGGACATAATGCAGGTGATTATTTGCTCAAAGTGATTGCAGATGCCTTTAAACGAGAAGTGCGTGATTATGATATTATTGCTCGATATGGTGGCGATGAGTTTGTTATTTTGTTGCTTAATATTGATACAAACTATGATATTTTTGAGAGACTTAATCGACTTATTGCAACTGCTTCAAAAATCTATTTTTACGGTACTCATGAAATACAAGTTGGTGTGAGCATTGGGGTGTCCATGTATCCAGAACATGGAGCAAAAGATACAGAATTATTGACGCATGCAGATACGGCTATGTATCTAGCAAAAGAGCAAGGTAAAAATTGTTTTAGATTTTATAATCAAGAGCTAAATAGCCAACTCAAACGCCGTTTACTTTTAGATAAACATATTAAAAAAGCGTTACAAAACAATGAGTTTGAATTATTTTTCCAGCCTGTTATGAATCTTCAGACCAAAGAGATAGTAGGTGGCGAATCGTTATTAAGATGGAAAAATGAAACTCTTGGGCAAGTTCCTCCTGATGAGTTTATCTCTATAGCTGAGATGAATGGGATGATACATCAGATAGGAATATGGGTTTTGGAAGAAACTTTGAAAATCATGCAAGAGTATCCAGATTTACACATGGCGATAAATGCATCAAGTTTACAATTTATGAATAATCAACTTTATGATGCACTTGCTTTGAATATTGCACAAGGTAAACTCAATCCACAAAAGCTTGAAGTGGAGATTACAGAGGGGTTACTTTTAGATGCAGAAAAAATTGGAGCAAGTAGATTATTTGCAATCAGTGGACTTGGTATCTCTTTATCTATAGATGATTTTGGTACTGGTTACTCTTCTTTGAGTTATCTCAAACGATGTCCTGTCAATACTGTTAAAATAGATAAAAGTTTTGTGATAAATATTCCAAATACTGAGGATGAAGCGTTGTGTAAAGCCATTATTGCGATGGCGGAAGCGTTGGGTCTTAAAGTAATAGCAGAGGGTGTGGAGACATTAGAACAAGAACTTTTTTTGACAAAAAACGGGTGTGAATTTTCACAAGGATATTATCTTTCTAAACCACTCCCAAAATCTGAATTTATAAAGTTTTTAAAGCAGAGGAGATACAAAGATGAATAAGTGGTCTATAAAAGCAAAGTTAAATATAGTTTTTTCAATTATCTTATTTTTTGTTCTTTTTTTATCTGGATATAGTATTTACAATACTCATAAATTATCAGATGGTTTTATCCGATACAAAGATATGAGTAAAAATATTTTATTGGCAAGTGATATTCAATTTAACATGTTAAAAGGATTAACATATTTTAAAGACTATATTAAAACTATGAGTACAAATGATATAAATGATTTTCATAATTCCTACATAAAAACAACAGGTTTGATAGAAAAATTACTAGAAAAAACTCAAAATCATACGCAATTACTTAAATTTATAGAGATGTTGAATGAATTGAAAAAATATGATTTGAGTTTTTCTAAAGTTGTAAATTATATGAATGAAAGAAACGAGATTACTCATAATAATTTTGATATTCATGGAGCTGAGATGATTGAACTTTTGAGTGAAGTTGCCTACACTTCAACTGAAGATAAAGTAAGTCATGTAGCTTTGAATGCTGATAATGGAATTCACACAGTATTATTGGTAAGACTTTATACTGTGAAATATTTGACATCAAGCTTTTTTCCCGATGCAAAAAGAGCAAAGGTAGAGTTACAAAATTTACGAAATAATTTGCTAGAACTTCAAAAAGAGATGGAAAATTTAGGAAGAATTGCAGATATAAAAAGGGTCATAGAACTTATTGATATCTATGAAAAAGGTCTTGATAGAGTTGTTGTGATTATTAGAGAGAGTGATAAAATTATTCAAGATGAACTCAATTTCATTGGTTTAGAGATTGGAATGTTGGTAGAAAATGTCCAAACATCAATTCAAGCAGAGCAGGAAAAAATTGGTAAAGAGGTGCTAAAACTTGATAAAAGCATTATAAGCACTTCTGTTTTAGTCTCTTCTTTAGTGCTTTTATTTGTGCTTTTACTGAGCTATTTAATTTCACGAAATATTGGACATTCCCTTTCTTTACTTCATATAGCGATTAAAAATTTATTGAGTAAGAGAAATAGAAGTGCTCGTATAAATATAAGTACAACCGATGAAATAAGTGCCATCTCTCAAGATTTTAATCTCTATCTCAAAACAATAGAAAACGATTATATAGAGGATGAGAAGCTGATAGAAAAAGCAAAACTTATTGCACAAGGCAATTATGAAACTATCATTTATCCACGAAATGATGAAGATACTTTAGGTCTATTATTGCAAAATATCACACAAACATTAAAAGATTTTGCGAAAATTACTAATTCTGTGGCAAATGGAGATTTACAAACAAGCGTAGAGGTCAAAAGTGAGAATGATATACTTGCTATTTCTTTGAATAAAATGGTAGATATTCTCAAAGATGTTGCACAAAAAGCTGATGAAATTTCTCGTGGCAACTACGATTTGGAGATAATTCCAAAAAATAATAAAGATATTTTGAGTATAGCTTTACAAAAAATGACACTTAAATTACGAAGCTTATTTAATGAAAGAGAGATAACGGAGTGGACACAAACTGCTCAAGTGAATGTAGCAAATATTTTACGACTTGATACCACTGTTGAGCTGTTAAGTCAAAATCTTCTTGAAAAAATTAGTCAATATACAAATGCTTTTGTTGGCTCTTTGTATATGAAAGATGATGAATACTCTTTAGAACTAAGTGCTGTTTATGCACATGCAAACAAGAAATCACTTCAAAGAAAAATTGAACTGGGTGAGGGGATAGTAGGTCAAGCTGCAAAAGAGGATAGGATTATCATCATGAAGCATGTTCCAAAAGATTATATTTCCATTCAATCAAGCTTAGGACAAAGTGTTTCTCTTCATTTGATAGTGATACCGTTTTCTTATAAAGGGGATTTGCGTGGCGTTTTAGAACTTGGATATTTTGAAGAGATTGATACTAAAATAGTTTCGTTATTGGAACTTTTAAGAGAAAGTTTTGGTATCGCATTTGAAAATATTCTGGCAAAAGATAGACTTCATAAAGCACTTTTTAAAGAGCAATCTATCTCAGAAGAGTTACAAGTGCAAGAGGAAGAGTTGCGTGTAAGCAATGAAAGTTTGGTTATTCAAAGTAAAAAATTACAAGCTCAAAAAGATGCTCTTGAACAATCTGCTATTGAAATAAAAACAAAAGCAAGAGAGATAGAGTTAGCAAGTAAATATAAATCAGAATTTTTAGCCAATATGAGTCATGAACTACGAACTCCGCTTAATAGTTTATTGATATTAGCATACTCTTTGAGTCTGAATGAAGAGAATCATCTTTCCAAAGATGAGGTGGAATCTGCTGAAGTTATTTATGAAAGTGGGCAACATTTACTTTCGTTAATCAATGATGTTTTGGATATTGCCAAAGTTGAAGCGGGTAAAATGGTCATAAATCAAGAGCGTATAAATAGCGGTGAACTTTTGCATGATATAAACAAACGATTTGCACATATGGCAAAAGATAAAAATATCACTTTTGAAACTATCAAATCCGAAAATATGGTGCATGAATTTATAAGCGATAAAGTAAAAGTAACGCAGATATTGACAAATCTTATCTCTAACGCACTGAAATTCACAAAAGAAGGTGGGGTTTTTGTAAATTTATTGCGTCATGAAAATCAACTTTATTTTAGTGTTCGTGATGATGGTATTGGAATAGAAATAGATAAACAAGCAACTATTTTTGAGGCTTTTAAACAAGCTGATAATTCAACTACGAGAACTTATGGCGGTACGGGTTTGGGACTCTCTATTGCTCTAAATTTTGCAAAACTTTTAGGTGGTAATATTACTCTCAAAAGTGAATTAGGAGTAGGGAGTGAGTTTACTTTGATACTTCCATGTATTGTAGGTATTTATGAGGCAACAAAACCAATAGAACAAGAGTATATTGTCATGCAAGAAAAAATGGTTTTTCTATTTTTGGACGATAGAGAGAGTTTAGATAAAACAAAACCACTTTTCCTTATTATAGAAGATGACATGAAGTTTGCAAAAATATTGTATAACAGTTGCAAGGAAAAAGGGTATCAAGCTATTGTTGCAGTAGATGGTGAGAGCGGACTTAATTTAGCATCGCAGTACGATTTTAGTGGAATTATCCTCGATTATATGCTTCCTGGATATAACGGTGCAGACATTCTTACATTACTCAAGCAAAATCCAAAGACGCAATATACTCCAGTACATATCATGAGTGCTGTAGATAATCTTATGAACATGAAAGAGCTAGGAGCTATAGGTCAGCTCACAAAACCAGTATCAAAAGAACAAATTCATACAGTTTTAGAAGAGCTTAAAAAATATAATAATGATTTGGATTTATTGCTACTAAATATCGAAGATGCCTCATTGCAAGAACTTCTTACAAAAGAAAAAGTCTCTTTTTCAGTCGCTTTGGATACTACTCAAGGGCTAAAACTTTTACAAGAAAATACCTATTCAGCGATAATTTTAGGTATTAATTTGTCAAATATGCAAGATTATCACCTTCTCGAAAATATAGAGGAAAACAAAAATATTATCAATAAACCTCCAATTATTATCTGTACAGACAGAGAATTAAATGATGCTGAATATGACAAACTTCAAAGTTATTCTCAGCGTATAATTGTTGATTCACTCGCCTCTCAAGAGAGATTATTAGATGAAATCTCTTTATTTACAAATCATGCAAAAAAGAATAATCTTTCCCAAACAAGTCAAGAGACAAATATGCATTTAAGTGGAAAAGTTGTTTTACTTGTAGATGATGATATGAGAAATACCTACGCATTAGCCAAAATTCTTCGTCAAAGAAGTCTTACCGTACATATCGCTTCTGGTGGAAAAAGAGCTTTAAATCTCTTAGAAGAGATACCAAAAATTGATATTATATTAATGGATATTATGATGCCTGAAATGGATGGTTATGAAACTATCCAAGAGATTAAAAAAAATAACTTTTATGATAATATTCCTATTGTGGCATTGACTGCAAATGCAATGTCTGAGGATAAACAAAAATGTCTAAATGCAGGTGCAAATGATTATATTACGAAGCCTGTTAATATAGATAAATTGATTGTGATGATACAAATGTGGCTATAAAAAATTTAACACAAAATGAGATAGAACTCATTGAACTTGAACTTTTTTTAGAAGCACTACATAAACTTTATAGATACGATTTTAAGAATTATCTCAAATCGTATCTTCTTCGTCGTGTCAAAAATTTTGCTTTTGAAAATCAAGTAGACTCTATCTCTTCATTGATTCCGCTTATGATACAAGATAGTTTATTTGCGATAAAATTTGTCAATTACATGACAATTCAGTATTCGAGTTTATTTCGAGATGCTCTATTTTTCAAACAACTTTCAACAAATGTTTTTCCTTATTTAAGCACTTTTGCCCGTATTAAAATTTGGATTGCAGGGTGTGCGAATGGTGAAGAGATATACTCTATGGTTATTTTGTTAAAAGAGGCAGGTTTACTTGAAAAAACAACGATATATGCTACCGATATTAGTCATGAAGCAATCTATCAAGCAAAATTAGGAATACTCAATGCGATTCATGCCAGAGATATCCAAGCGTATAATGATTCTGGTGGTATTGGAAGTTTAAGTGAGTATTTTGTACATGGCTATGGCGAATATAAAATAAAAGATTATCTTTTATCCAATGTGATTTTTGAAAAACATAATCTTATTGAAGATAACCCTTTTGTTTTAGCACATCTTGTTTTATGTAGGAATGTCATGATTTATTTTAATCAAAAATTGCAAAATGATGTCTTTAAATTGCTCAATAACTCTCTTATGCTCAATGGATATTTAGGGATAGGGATGGATGAAAAACTTGAGTATTTAGATGATTCTTCTAATTTTAAAAGATTAAAAAATAGCATTAGTGTGTATAAAAAGTTGCCTCTATGATATATGCAATATTTATGATTTTTACACTTATCGTAGTTATAATTGCATTTTATCAATGGCAATATTTTATGATTTTTACACCAACTTATTACCGTGAAGATATTTTGGATGGGCATTTTGAGATGGTGAGTATTGTCATGTCAGACGGAGTTGCACTTGAAGGGGTTGTTTTTACTCCTGAGCATTTTGCATCAACACTTCTTTTTTTTGCAGGGAGAAGTGAAGATAGTATTGGATTGATAAAGAAATTATCTTTAACATTTACAAATACAAGAATTATTACTTTTAATTACCGCTCTTATGGTAAAAATAAAGGGAGTATAAATGAAAAAAATATGTTAGAAGATAGTCTTAAAATAGCACAAATAGTGCAAAAAAATTATGGAGATTTTTACCTTTTAGGATTTTCAATAGGTTCAAGTGTTGCTTCTTTTGTAGCAAGTCAGCAGAGTGTGATTGCACTTTTTTTGATTGGTGCTTTTGATAGCATGGTAGGTTTGGTAAAACAAAAATATGGGGTAAATCTTTCTTGGATTTTGAGATATAAGTTTGATACTGCCACATTTCTTAGTAAAGTGGAAGCACCAACATATATTTTTGTGAGTAAAAGTGACGGCATCACCTATATACAAAATGCAAGAGCGTTACAAAAACATGGAAAAAGTATTGTGTTGTTTGAAGAATTAAACAATTTACATCACAAAGAGATACTTTGGGATGCAAGAGTTACAAATAAAATAAATGAGGTTTTATATTGAGTAAAGGTTTTATAGTAATGTTTTTTATCACTTTGGGAGTGATTGAATTTTTGGCAACAACAACTTTAGAGATACAAGTTGTTGCAAATATGTGGGATAAAACAAACCATTTAAGTGCTTTTTTTGTACTTTATATTTTACTTTCATTCGCATTTAAAAGCTTATCTAAAGTTCAAAAAATTATTTTTCTTTTGAGTTTTGGAGTGCAAATAGAGATAATACAAATTTTTATAGATGGAAGAGATTTTTCATTATACGATATTTTTGCAGACAGTGTTGGAATTGCACTTGCTGTCCTTTTCTCTTATTTACCAATTTTAAAAAGAATCAGTGAATCTTTCAAAAAGCCTATAAGCGGTCTTTAAATAATAAAAATATATAATCCCTATTAATGACCGACTATCAGTCATTTTAAAATAAAGTAGGGATTGATATGGCAATCATAGTAGACAAAGTGCAAAAACGAAAAGATATTGCACTCGCATGTAAAGAACTTTTTTTTCAAAACGGTATCAGCAACTTAACTATTTCCAAAATTGCAACAACTGCTGGAGTAGGTAAAGGAACTATTTATGATTATTTCAAAAACAAAGAGGATATTGTTTTTGAGATAGTCAATGTATTAATACAAGAACGCAACAGTATAAAAGAACAAAAACTCTTACAAATCCTCAATACAAAAGATAAAATCAAACTCTTTTCCGAATTTTTTTACAATGAAGAAGATACAGAACTCAGACAGTTATACAAAGAATTTATCTCTATCTCTTTAGTAAAACAAGACAAAGATATGATTGATTTTCAAACGCAATGCTCAAATGGTTATTTTGCATGGTTTAGTGAAATTATCCAAAATGGGATAGAAAAAGGAGAATTAATTCCACAAGCAAATAAATTTGCAAGAGGTCTTTTTGTCATGGCTGAGGGGATGTTTATCACAAGTGAAGTAACCAAAAGTATTAGCGATTTAAAAAAAGAGATACATGATAATATAGACGCATTATTTGATTTAATTGAAATAAAAAAGGTTTAACATGATTACAAAAGAGAATTTTAAAAAAGTATTAGAGTTGTTAGGTTTTGAAGAGGCAAACAATATTTTTTCTAAAAAGTTTGACGAATTCGATTGTGAGCTTAAAGCTGATTTTCAAAATGAAATATTAATTTACCCTGAGAATAAAGGCTTTAGCGTCAATGAAAGACAAACTTGTAATTTCAGAGCAAATGAAAACTTTGTCGTTTTTGAGAGTGTTTATAAACTTTTAAATCAAGGTTATAATCCAGCTCATATAGAACTAGAACCAAAATGGCAAGTTGGACACGGTGCAAGCGGTGGAAGAGCTGATATTTTAGTCAAAGACAATGACGATAAATCACTTCTGATTATTGAGTGCAAAACAGCAGGAAGTGAATTTAATAAAGCTTGGAACACTACACAAACAAAACCAACTCAACTTTTTAGCTATGTGCAACAAACACGAACAACAAAATTTATAGCCCTATATGCTAGTGATTTTGTTGATAACAAGATAGTATCAAACTATTATCTTATCAATGTAAGTGATAATGATGAACTACTTAAAAATAATCCAAAACTTCAAAGCTACAAAAATGCTTCAACAGTAGAAGAGATTTATAAAGTTTGGAGGGATACTTACGGTAAAGATTTTGCTACACTTGGACTTTTTGAAGATAACAAAGCTTACGATATAGGCAAAACAAAATTTACTTCCATTGACTTAAAAAATATCAACTCAAAAGATATTCAAGGGAAATATCACGAATTTGCTACGATTTTAAGACAACACAATGTAAGTGGTCGAGAAAATGCCTTTGATAAACTTGTCAATCTTTTTTTATGTAAAGTGGTAGATGAAAAAGAAAATCAACAAGAGTTAAAATTTTACTGGAAAGGGAAAGCTTACGATAATCCTTTTGATTTTCAAGACAGACTCCAACAACTTTACAAAAACGGAATGGAGAAGTTTTTAGGCGAGACTATTACATACATAGACAACAACCAAATTGATGAAGCTTTTGAAGTTTTCAAAAATAAACCAAATGCCACAAAAGATAAAATCAAAGAGTTTTTAAAAGCTCAAAAGTTCTTTACAAACAACGATTTTGCTTTTATTGATGTTCATAATGAAAAACTTTTTTATCAAAATTTTGAAGTCTTACTCAAAATTTCAAGGCTTATCCAAGATATTAGCCTTACAGGAAGTGATGAAAATCAATTTTTGGGAGATATGTTTGAGGGATTTCTTGACCAAGGGGTCAAACAATCCGAGGGGCAATTTTTTACCCCTATGCCAATCGTAAAATTTATCATCAATTCCTTACCTCAAAAAGAAAATCCAAAAGTTATAGACTATGCTTGTGGAGCTGGACACTTTTTAAATGAATATGCAGGGACGAACAAAGAAGCCAAAATCATAGGGATTGAAAAAGAGTATCGACTTAGTAAAGTTGCCAAAGTTAGCTCTTTTATGTATGGAAGTGAGATTGACATCATTTATGAAGATGCTTTAAAAAAAAGTGAAAAAGTCAAAGAAAATAGTTTTGATGTTTTAGTGGCAAATCCCCCTTATAGTGTCAAAGGTTTTCTTGAGACTTTAAGTGAAGATGACAGAATTCGTTATGAACTTCTCCAAACAGTAGAAGAAAAAAGCTATACATCAAATAATGCGATAGAGTGTTTTTTTATAGAAAGAGCAAAACAACTTCTTTGTAAAGATGCAGTCGCTGGTATAGTAGTACCAAGTAGTATTTTAAATAAAGGGAGTCAATCCGTCTCTGTCAGCAAAGGAAATGTCTATGTAGGCACAAGGGAGATACTTCTTAAATACTTTGACATCGTAGCAATTGCTGAATTTGGAAGTGGAACTTTTGGAAAAACAGGGACAAATACCGTAACACTTTTTTTAAAAAGAAGAGGAGAAAATCCAAAAATAAGTGAGCATTTTAAAAATATGGTGGGGTGTTGGTTTGAGTGTGATTTTGAGACAAATAAAACTTTTGTTGATGATGGACTACTTGAACAATATTGTAGTCATATCGAAGTAGATTTTGAGATTTATAAAACTTTAATTTGTCAAAATTTAGATGAAAAATTATTTGAAAAAGATACTTTTAAAGAGTACAAAAATGAATTTGAAAAGCTCACTGATACAAAAAATAGAAGAAAAACAAGAACTTACACAGCACTTACAAAAGAACAAAAAGAGGAGATTGAGAAATCTGAACTTGTAAAATATATAAGACTCATAGAAAAAGATAAGTTTTACTATTTTTGCCTAGCTTTCAAAAACTCTTGTGATGTTGTCATAGTCAAATCCCCAAGTGATGGAAAAGAAAATAAAAAGTTTCTAGGCTATGAGTGGAGTAGTGCCAAAGGAAATGAGGGGATACATTATCTAAGTAGTTCAGTTGTAACAGTTGAAGATGAGAGTTTAGATGAAGAGGATAAGCGAATACTAGAGAATCTTGCAGGGCTAAAAAGTATCAATACTCCACTTTACAATCCACAAAATAGCGATGATAAAGTCAAGATAAATAAAATCATCAAAGATAACTTTGAAGGGATAAGAACAATTATTCCAACTGAACTTGAGCCATTTGTAAGTCGTGCAAAACTTATTGATATGCTTGATTTTAGTAGAGTTGATTTTAATAAAGCTTTGAGTTTAACACCGAGTAAAAAGGTGGAAATTGAAAGTCAATATCCGTTGGTTAAATTGAGTGAAGTAGTGCAAACTATTAATGGTTTGTGGACAGGTAAAAAACCACCGTTTATAAATGTAATAGTAATCAGAAATACAAATTTTACAAAGGATGGAAATATTGATTTATCAAATGTTGCAGAGTTGGATGTTGAAGTAAGTCAATTTGAAAAAAGAAGATTAGAATACGGTGATATTATTGTCGAAAAATCTGGTGGAAGTGAAACTCAAGCAGTTGGTAGGGTTGTATTTTTTGATAAAAAAGATGGTAATTATTCATATTCAAATTTTACGAGTAGAATAAGGGTTATTTCAGAAAAAATAAATGCCAAATATTTACATCTATTTTTACATTATTTTTATAGCTTAGGATATACATTCGCTTTTCAAAGTGGAGCAAGTGGAATTAAAAATCTAAATTTTGATTTATATTTATCTATAAAAGTTCCACTTCCACCACTTGAAATTCAAGAACAAATTGTAAAAGAGTGCCAAAAGGTAGATGATGAAGTTTCAAAAGCAAATGAGACTATTGAACAAACTAAAAGAGATATTGAAAATGAGATAAATTCTGTAAGTGGTGAGATGCTTAAACTTGGAGAAATTGCTGAAAATTTAGATAGTTTGAGAGTACCTATTGCATCAGGAAAAAGAAAAGAAGGTATTTATCCATATTATGGAGCTTCAGGAATAGTAGATTATGTTGATGGCTATGTCGTAGATGATTATGTGCTTCTCATTTCAGAAGATGGAGCAAATTTAAAAACTAGAAATACACCTATTGCTTTTACTGTTGAAGGTAAGGCTTGGGTAAATAATCATGCACATATTTTAAAATTTGAAAATAAAGCAACTCATAAATTGGTTGAGTTATATTTGAATCACATTGATTTATCAAATTTCATTACTGGACAAGCACAACCAAAACTTAATCAAGCAAATATGAACCAAATAAAAATCCCACTTCCACCATTAGAAACTCAAAAAGAAATAGTCACAAAAATAGAAAAACTAGAAACCAAAATAGAAGAAGCTAATAAAGTGATAAACAGTAGCAAAGCGCTAAAAGAGCAGATACTCAAAAAGTATCTTTAAAATAAAAAAGGTAAAAAAATGAAAAAAATATTATTTTTAGCCGTTGGGGTTTTACTCCATGCAGAGGGCTTAAAAGAGTTGATAGAGTTGGCAAAGACTCAGAATGATTTGGTGGTTTCTAAGTCTTTGATTCAAAGTGCAAAGGCAAAGGTGTTAGAAGCAAAAGAGGGAGCATATTATCCAACTATTGATATTGGAACATATTATCAACGCTCTGATGATAGAAGCCCTTTTCAGGTTGGGGGTATTTATAGCGGATATGCTAAAGTTGGGATGGATATTTACGATGGGGGCAATAAAGATGCACTTATCAATCAAGCAAAAAGTGAACTCCAATCTAGCATTTTTGAAAAAGGAGATTTGCAAAAGTCTATAGCTTTGAGTATTGTGCAAGATTTTTTTACAATCAAAAGTCTTACAGATACGCTAACTTCTAAAGATGAAGCAAAAAAATATCTCAAAGCACAGCTTGAGAGGATGAAAAAGTTTTATGTAGCAGAGGTTGCAACAAAAGATGAAGTAGATAGAATCGAAGCTTCTTATGAAACAAATCTTTATGAGATGGAATCTCTTCAATTTCAAATCTTGTCTTTAAAAAAATCATTAGAGCTTAGTGTAGGAAAAAATGTTGCAACGCTAGAGTCTTCTCAATTCATTACTCCAATTGATGCTAATTATGAGTTAGCAGATAATCTCAAAGCACTCATGGCACAAAAAGAGGCAGTTCTAAAAGGTTCTCAAGCACTTGAGAGTATCTATTATCCGCAGGTGAAAGTAGAAGATACTTATAGTTTGTATGAATATGAAAGAGCCGATGCAACACATCCAAAAGGGGAATCAAATCAAAATAAACTTTTGCTAAGTGTTAATTTGCGTTTATACGATAACGGAATTATTGCTAAAAATAAAGAGGCTTTACTCATCAATGCTCAAGCGTTAGATTCGCAAATACATTACAAAACAAAAGAGCAACAAATGTTTTTTGAGTTGGCACAGGCAAGAATACAAACAATGCAAATTAAGATAAAAAGTGCTTTGAGTGCGCAAAAAGCAGCCAATAGTGCTTTTGCTACGATAGAGGAAAAATATAGTGCTGGAATAGTAGATTATGTGGTGTATTTAGATGCTTTAACCTCTAAAACTACAGCAAATGCTTTATATAAAACATCGCTGAATGATTTGGAAATGGCGTATGCTATGTACTATTATTATGCTGGAAAAAATATTGAGGAGTATATAAAATGATAAAAATTGTAAGTTTACTGTTATTGATGATAAGTTTAAATGCAGATGAGGTTTATGCCACTTTTAATGTTGTAGCAGACAAAAGTGCCAATTTGGCATTTGATGCAAGTGGGATAGTTCGTAAAGTTAATACAGATATTTCAAAGCAAGTAAAGCAAGGTGATATTTTGGCAGTGCTAGAAAATAGCGATAAAGAAGCGATGTTAGAGAGTGCAAAAACAACTTTAAAATTTGCACAACGAGATTATGAGCGACAGCTCAAAGTAAAAAAATTGATTGATGAGAGTAAATTTGATGCCTATGCACTCAAATATGAAGCGGCAAAAAATCAACTTTCTTTACAACAAGCGTTATTTGATAAAACTTTTTTAAAAGCCCCTTTTGATGGCATGATATTTTTTAAAGAGATTGAAGTTGGCGATACAGTCAGTGGCATGATGCTCAAAACTGTATTTAAAATTCAAACACAAAAAAAGAGAAACTTGATTTTAGAGTTTGACCAAAAATACCATAATAGTGTGAAAGTTGGTCAAAAATTTAAATATAGTATTGATGGAGATAAAACTCTTCATGATGGCGTTATAGCAAAAATTTATCCACAAGTTGATGTAAATAATAGAAAAATAAAAGCTGAAGTTGAGGTTTTAGATTTTATGGTTGGTCTTTTTGGTGATGGATATATTGTTACCCCGTAAAAATAGATTAAGGTTGGAATATGGGCTTAAAAGCAAAAATAGTAAAAGCAAGTGATTTTATAAATCCGCTTTTATCAAAAAAACATGTAGAGCAAGTGAAGTTTAGTAAGTTTGAACTAGATTTAAACAATTATCTTACGAGTATCACATCACAACATGGCTCAAATCAGAGTGAGCCAAATATTGTATCAAACTCTTTAAAACCATTCTTTGAAAGCTTTGGACATATCGCTCAAAGTTTTTCTCAAAAAGGTCAAAGCGGTATAGACTTAGCTCTTATGAAAGCACAAAAACCTACTGTTATCATCGAGGCAAAAAAGCAAAATAGTATTGATATGATTAGCATAAACGACCTCTATAAAAAATCTTTTTATGAAGCAATACTTTATTTTATGCGTGAACGGGAAGCTGGAAATAATTCTATTTTTCACATCATAATTACAGATTTTTTTAAATGGTTTATTTTTGATGCAAAAGAGTTCGATAAGCTTTTTTGGCAAAATAATCAGATGAAAAAAATTTATAAAGACTATAAAAACCCATCTATTTTAGGCGATAATACAAAAGATTTTTATCAAAATATAGCCAAAGAGTTACCAAAGTTTCAAGCAACTTTGATTGATGATTTAGAAATAGAGTGTGCTTATTTTAACTTGCAAGATGCACAAAACCCAAAAGATTTAGTAGCCATTTACAAGCTTTTAAGTCCAGATACTTTGGTAAAAGAGTTCAATCCAAACGATGCAAATAGCTTAAATCGTGAATTTTATAATGAATTGCTTTATATTGTAGGACTTGAAGAGATAAAAGAAGGTTCTAAGAAAATAATATCTCAAGCAGTAAATTTTCAATCGGGTTCTTTATATGCAAATATATCAAATAAATTGGTGCAATATGGGAAGTCGAATGATTTTGAGATAATCATCAAGCTTATTATTATTTGGATAAATAGAATCCTTTTTCTCAAGCTCCTTGAGTCTCAAATCGTTTCTTGGAACAAAAATAAAGAGTTTAAATTTTTGAATTCTGCAAAAATAGCTGACTATAACAAATTAGAAATGCTCTTTTTTGAGATTCTTGCAAAGCGACCAAAAGATAGAACGCATAAAGAGTTCGATTATATTCCTTATCTCAATAGTTCACTTTTTGAAATACATGAAAATGAAACAAAATATTTAACAATTTCAACTTTAGAAGATGATGCAAAGATAAACTATTATGCTAAAACTATTCTCAAAGATGAAAAAAAAGCAAAAAAAAGTGGACAAATTGCAACACTATCATATCTTTTTGAATTTTTAGATGCGTATGATTTTGGAAGTACAGGCGGTGAAATTGCTAATGAATCAAAATCACTTATTAACGCTTCTGTTTTAGGATTGATTTTTGAAAAAATAAACGGTTATAAAGATGGTAGTTTTTATACGCCTAGTTTTATAACGATGTACATGGCAAGGGAGTCTTTGCAAAAAAGCATAATAGAAAAGTTTAACTCCACATTTTTGATAGAAGCTTCAAACTTCAATGAACTCAAAAAATATTGTGAATTGCAAAGTTATAAAGATGATTTTTCACAAAAAGCAAACAAAATTATTGACTCTTTAACCATTTGTGACCCAGCTGTAGGAAGTGGGCATTTTCTTGTTTCGGCTTTAAATGAAATTATTTACATTAAATATCAGTTGGGATTATTTAATTTGCGAGGCTTAAAAATCGAGCTTATAAATGATGAGCTACTTGTAAAACTTGAAAATGAGTGGTTTGAATACATAAAGCCAAAAGATTTCCAAAGTCCAAATCACATGGTGCAAAAGATGCTTTTTCAGGAGAAACAACGCATTATAGAAAACCAACTTTTTGGTGTAGATATAAATGCAAATAGTTCTCAAATAACCAAACTTCGCCTTTGGATAGAACTTCTCAAAAATAGTTATTACGATACAAATTATGAGCTTATAACACTTCCAAATATTGACATAAATATCAAAACAGGCAATTCGCTTATAAGCAGGTTTGATTTAAAAGACGAGATAAAAATCAATAATATCAAGCATGAGATAAAAAATTACAAGCAGATAGTGAAGGATTATAAAGAAAATTTAGGAACAAAAAAAGAGGTTTTAGCCTCTATAGAGAGTTTGAAAAATAAGTTTAGACTCACTCTCAAAGCGGAGTATAAAGTAGTTCAAGAGAGAAATCAAAAGTTGCGGGAATATGTTGCTGACTTTGGGCATGAGGGTTTAAATGATGATTTGCTTTTAACGGCTATAAAAAACAAATATGGGCATGTACCAAGTCTTTTTGACGACAAAGCCGATACCAAAAAACAAGCCAAACTTTTACAAGAACTTACAAAACTAGAAACACAAATAGAGGAAATAGAAAAAGGGAAAATTTATGAAAATGCCTTTGAATGGCGATTTGAGTTTCCTGAAGTTTTGGATGAAGACGGGAATTTTGTAGGATTTGATATTGTGATTGGGAATCCGCCGTAT
>CAMCYC010000005.1 GCA_945883795.1 Sulfurimonas crateris
GAGCTCAAAAAAATGTTTGAAGAGTTTGAAATACACAAGATTGAACTTGAGATGCAAAATGAAGAATTAAGAGACACTCAAGAGCAATTGAGTCTTTCTAAAGAAAAATACTTTGACCTCTATAATCTTGCACCAGTTGGTTATATTACTATGAACTCGGATGGGATAATTACTGCTTTAAATCTAACAGCAGCCACAATGCTTGGAGTTATAAGAAGTTCTGTAATTCAAAAAAATTTCTCCATGTTTATATCGTTTGAAGACCAAGACAAGTGCTATTTGTACCGTAAAAGAATATTAGAATCAGGTCAAACACAATCATGTGATATGCTAATGTTCAAAGAAGACAAAAAAACTTTTTGGGCACATCTTGTTGGAAAATTGGTTCAAGACCAAAAGAGTAACTTCTCTATTGCTATCATCATCAGTGATATAACAGAGCTAAAAAAAGCACAAGAAGAGTTGAAAATTAAAGATGAGATGATTATTGCACAATCACGCCAAGTCGCCATGGGCGAGATGATTTCCATGATAGCCCATCAATGGAGACAACCCTTGTCTGTTGTCTCGATGGCGATTAACAACATAAAAGCATCTAAAGCATTCATGGGAGAAATATCTAACGAAGAGTTCAATACATGTACCACGATTGTTTCGGATAAAGTACAACACCTCTCAGAAACTATTTCTAATTTTATAACTTTTTTTAAACCCACACATGACACGGAAGTAACAACGCTTGAAGAGATTTTGAATACAACTTTTAACATTATTGGAAAATGTTTGGAAAACAATAATATTAAAGTGTATATTCAAAATGGTGTCAAAAATTCCTTTGTGATAAGCAAAGCTTCTCTTATTCAAGTTTTACTCAATATTTTGGCAAATGCAAAAGAAGCTATCCTTGCTAAAAATAGAGTAAATCCAATAATTACTATCACAGCAAAAGAGATAAAAGACACTATCTCTATCTCTATTTGCGATAATGCAGGAGGAATTGAACCATCTGTTATAAACAAAATAGGTGAACCATACTTTACAACCAAAGAGGAACTTAACGGAAGTGGATTAGGAATTTATATCTCTAAAACAATCGTAGAAAAACATTTTTTTGGAAATCTTACATGGTACAATGAAGGAGATGGAGCTTGTTTTGTGGTAACGATAAAAATCTAATTATCAATAAAAAGTTACTCTTAGATTAGCAAGTCTTCAATGCTATGAGATTTTTCTACGGCGTACCCTTGTGCATAATGGATGCCTATTGTTTTTAAAACTTTAATAATCTCATCATTTTCAGTATATTCTGCAATAATTTTTAAATTCATCAAAGAACCTATTTTAAAGATTGACTCCACCATGCCTCTATCTATCATATCTTTTGTTATATGTTTTATAAAAGTACCATCTATTTTTAAATAGTCAATAGGAAGGGATTTTAAATATGCAAAAGAGGAAAGTCCCGTGCCAAAGTCATCAAGTGAAAAACTAAATCCTTTTGCTTTGAGTATTTGAAAAAAAGTTGTTGATTCATTGATATTAGCAATTGCTGTACTTTCGGTAATTTCAAAAATTACTCGAGAGCAATCGACTTCGTATATCTCAACAAGCTTCAAGACATCATGAACAAATGATATATCGGAGATACTTTGACCAGTTATATTGAGTGAAAATTTTATTCTTTTTGAGATTGTCTTTTGATTTTTATGAAGCCAATGAAAAAACTCTTCTATCACATATCTGTCAATTTTTGGTAATAAAGCATATTTTTCTGCATAAGGAAGGAAAGAATCGGGGTAAATAAGGATATTATTTTCATCTTTGAGTCGAATCAATACTTCGTAATGGTCATTATCTCCATTTAAATCTTTGATTTTTTGTATATGTAATACAAATTTTTTCTTTTGTAATCCATCATTGATTTTGGATACCCAACTAAATTTATGTTCATTTTGAAGATATTCTAAATCACTCTCTCTGGCAATGTAATATCTATTTCTTCCCTGTTCTTTTGCCATATAACATGCCAAATCTGCTTTACTTAAAATTGATGTCGTATCACTCTCTTTTGCATTAATAGATGCTATTCCTATACTCAAACCAATTTTAAACTCTTTGTCTTCCCATTTAAAACTATATGCCAAAACCTCATCAATCAATTTTTGAGCAATCTCTTTTGCAAGTTCTATCGTGCAGTTAAATAAAATAAGACCAAATTCATCTCCACCAAATCTTGCTAAAAAATCGTTTTTTCTAGTACTCTCAAGCAAAAGTAATGCTACTTGCTTTAAAACCTCATCACCTGCTAAATGCCCTACTGTGTCATTAATAATTTTAAACTTATCAAGGTCCATAAATAAAAGCACATGGTGTGAATTATCTCTTATTGGCTGTTTGGTTAGAATATTCAAAACCGTTTCAAAACCGAGCCGATTATTGAGTTGCGTTAAAGCATCATGCGTTGCTTGCCATTGCACTTTTTTTTCATTTTCCACTTTGTGACTCACATCATGAAAAACTAAAATTGCACCTTCTGTTTCCCCTTTTAAATTTTTAATTGACGCAGAAGAAAGGAGAATAAAAAACTTCTCATTATTTCTATTTTCAAGCACTGCATATTTTTCACTTACTTTTACATCATTTGTTGTAGTAATTGTCATATAGAGATTCTCCTCTATCTCTGTTTGTTCATCTTCTTCAAAAAGTTTAAAAAGTTTTTCTATTTTTTTGCCTTGAGCATCATGCATATTATATTTAATAATCTCTTCGGCTGCGGGATTGATAAATTTTACCTCTGCCAAATTATTTGTCACAATCACACAATCGGCAATAGAGCTAAGTGTAATCTCTGCAAGTTCTTTCTCTCGATAAATTACCTCATTACTTTTTTGTAATTCATCAACATACCCTTGGATAGAATAGCTCATGCTATTAAAAGCTTTTGCCATTTTAGAAACTTCATCCTCACTCTCTCCAATAGCTAACTTCACATCAAATTTTTTGGCGGATATCTGTTCTACAGCGTTTACAATATTATTTAAACGAGAAGTTACTTTACGAACACTCAACCATGCAAAAAAAGCACCTAAGATAATCGCTAAAACAATATACAATACCCCTTTATTTGTAATAATACTTAATTGATTCGATAAATAACTTTTATCTACTAATGTCCGTACATATCCAATAATTTCTTGCTCAACAAAGATAGGATAAATTGTATCAACACTCTTTTCATAAATAGACTGTGCATAGATACTTTTGCTAATTTCAAGATTGTTTAAAAGTTTTTTACTAGCATCATCGTCAAAATATTTATTAAAATACTCTTTTTTTGTTGAAGATTTTACTTTGCCAAATTTATCAAGAATAAATACCATTGAGTTATTATGCTTCTCATCAAGACTGGAAATAAGTTCATCCAAAGCCACTAAATCATTATTTAAAAAAGGGATAACAGCGGTTTTTGCTATAATAGCTGTTGTTTGATAAGCGTTTTCTAAAACTCTATCTTCCATAAATTTCTTTTCTCTTTGAAGTAAATCAAAAACAATCAAACTCATCAAAATTGCATGAATCAATATAACACTTACTATAAGTTTACTTTTAATACTTGTCATATATTTTTGATACCATGTAAACAACTTCATTGTGAAATACCCGCAACTTTATTATACTTTTGCAAAAAATCGTTCACAATACTATAATCTGAATTTTCAGCTTTTGCAAAACCTTCAAATCCTGCATTATTGAGTAAGGTTTTACCTATTTGATGTGTATCAAGTGTAATTAAAATTTCCATAAGTTGTTCTACTATTTTTATATCAATATTCTCTTTAACTATCACACTATTATTAATAAGTGATTTTGTTTGCCATACAACTTCCATCTCTTTAGCTTGTATTGGATTCTCCTTTTTCCACTCTTCCCAAGGTGGAGGCCAAGTAGCACCTGCAATGGTATATCCACTAAAAACATTTAAAATAGAGGAGTATTGCGAACCTACATATTTTTTTTCAATATCTTTTTGTATATCAATTCCATGAATGTGTAAATAGTATAAAGGCATCATGGTAGCTGCAAGTGCGCTAGGAGCAGGAAAACTGATACTTTTACCTCGAAGCTGAGATACACTTGTGAGATTGGAATCTTTTCTTGCTATAAATATACCCCGAAAGACATTATCTGGTTTCATTTTGGCAATCACTTTATAGCCATGAGAAAGTGCATTATAAGTTTGATAGGGATTAGGGAGAGAGAAATCAAAATGCCCATTATAAAGTTTGTCGTTGTAATTTTCATAAGAAGATGAGGTTTCTAGTAGAATTTTTATATTACCAATTTTATGTTCTATTAAATCTAAAATAGGTCGATAAGAAAGATACATTTTTTTTGAGTTTAAATAAGGGTGAATACCAAAAATATAAATTCTACTTTCAATCTCTTTGGCATGAGGAACATAGCTCTGTGTCTTGGTTGTATCACTACAACTCGTAGATATAAAAATAAGAAAAGCTATAAAAAAGTATTTTGTCTGCATACACTATTTTATCATATATATATCTAAAAAATATTTTTTTACAATTACAATTTTTAATAATGAGGGAAAAGAGTTACAAAAAGATGTAACTCTCGGGAGAAAAAATAATTACTCTTCTTTACTCATGTGGTTCTTTGCTTCAATTCCCATCAAAGCAAGACCTGTTTTAAGAGAAAGTGCTACTACCATAAATAATTTGAGAAGTTTTAACTCATCAGGATTCCCAATAATGCGAGAATCATAATAAAATTTATGGAGTGCCGCTGCAAGTGATTTTAGATATTCAGGCAGTTTTTGCACTTGACGAGAACTAAACGCATCTTCGATAACTTCAGGGAGCAAAAGTGCATCAAAAAGAAGACTATTTGCATTTTCATCAAGCCCTTTGAGCGAAGCATTTAAAATCTCTTCTGTGTTAAAATCACTTTTCCCCAAAATAGTATTGATTCTTGCATGTGCATATTGGATATAAAAAATAGGGTTCGAGCTATCTTGTTTCTTAAATTCTGCCAAATCAAACTCTAAAGCGGTATCACTTTTTTTTGAAGCAAAAATAAAGCGAAGTGCATCTGAACCTATCTCTTCGACAATATCACTCATGAGAATCACATTTCCAGCTCTTTTACTCATTTTGTAAGGTTCACCATCTTTGAGTAAACTTACCATTTGAGAGAGTAAAACTTCTAATTTTGAACTTTTATAACCTAAAAATTCAATAGCAGCTTTTACCCTTGAGATATAGCCATGATGGTCAGCACCCCAAATATTAATATAATCCTTATACTCTCGCTCAAACTTTTGATTGTGATAGACTATATCTCCAGCCAAATAAGTTGGACGGGTATCTTCACGCACTACAACTCTATCTTTTTCATCGCCATGTGTTTGTGATGCTATCCACATTTTGCCATCTTGCTCATACACACCATCGCCCATTTTAATTAAGACTCTGTCCCAATCAGCATAAAGTGAAGATTCATAAACAAAAGTATCAAAGAAAATATTTAAATCACCTAAGTCTTTGACAATAATTTGCATCACTCTATCTTTTGCCCAAAGTGCAAGCTCTTTTTGGCGAGATTCATCACTTAAAATCTCTATCCCAAATTTTTCAACTGCACCCAAAACAAGAGAAGTTAAATATTCCCCTCGATAATAGCTCTCAGGATAGGCAACATCTTCATTCAAAACTGTTGCACGACCTTCAAGCTGAATAGAAAGCCCAAGTAAATCTATTTGGTTTCCTGCATCATTTACATAATATTCAGCAGTGATGTCATAACCCAAATGTCTTCCCAAACGAAGCAATGTGTCGCCATAGACAGCACCACGAGCATGACCTATATGCAGTGGTCCAGTTGGGTTTGCACTCACAAACTCTAAAAGAATTTTCTCTTTTTTCTCTTGTTTTCCAAAATCAGCTTGATGCTCTAATGCCCATGTTCCATATTCGCTTAAAAAATTTTCACTTAAACGAAAATTTAAATACCCTTTTACCGATTCAACACTTGAAAAAATATCATTATCAGTAAATGAAGAAGCTAATTCTTCTGCAATAATCAGAGGTGATTTTCTAAGTTCTTTTGATAAAGAAAAAGCGATTGGTGTAGCAAAGTGACCAAAAGAACGCTCTTTTGGCTTTTCTAAAACAACTTCACGACCAAATTTTTCACGCAATAGCGCCGATACTCGTTGTTTCAAAATTTACGCTTGTGTTGTAGTTTTTGGAGTTAAAGTTGATAAGTCTGACGCAGTTTCAACTTTTTTAGGAGTTTCACTTTGAGCAGTTGTTGCTACCTCTGCATCATCGCTTTTCATCTCATTTTTAAAGTTCTTTATCCCCTGACCAATACCTTTTGCTAAATCTGGTATCTTTTTAGCACCAAATAATAAAACGATAATCCCAAATATTACCAATAATTCTGTTCCGCTAGGCATTCCCATAATTGTTCCTTTATTTTTTAAAATTAAGCCAAAAAGTATATCTACTCTTTGCTGTGACTACTCTTAGTGAACTACCCAATCGTTTTAGCAAGCTAAAGACGATTGGGATTTCAGCTATTTAATTGTTAAAATTTTATCCCGCAAAAATATATTAACTTAAACTACTTTATACTATAATCGTTCAATTAGTTTTACTATTAGGAGTAAAAATTGAAAAATCTTCTAAATAACCTCTTTGAACTTTCTCATCAAAAAATACAAAATCAAAAAGAGTCGTATCATCGTTTTTTGTTTGATATCATAGTGAAAAATAACTCAAAATTTAGTGGTATTTATGGTTCAAGAGGTGTTGGAAAAACTACACTTTTATTGCAAATTGCTACTTCTTTTAAACTCAAAAATGATGAACTGCTTTATATATCGTGTGACCATCCACTTTTAGCAGGAGTCTCTCTTTTTGAACTGACACAAGAGTTTAGTAAATATGGCGGAAAATGTATCTTGATAGATGAAGTGCATGAAGCTTTAAACTTTGAACAAGAGCTTAAAAGCATTTATGATTTTTTAGATATCAAAGTGCTTTTTTCAGGTTCTAGTGCCATCAAACTAACAAACCCCTCATTTACAAGACGCTACGCTATGCATCACTTACCAATACTCTCATTTAAGGAGTATTTGGAACTGAGTTTACATACAACACTTCAAAGCTACGCTTTAGAAGATATCATCTCAAATCATAGTGACATTGCCAACACAATTTTACAAGAACTTGGCGATGAAAAAGTCCTCAAACACTTTGAGGAGTACTTAAAAATCGGGGCATATCCATTTTACTTTGAAAACAAGCAAAACTATACACAAATGGTACTCGATACTATCAATACTATTCTTTATGCAGATTTAGGTTCGCTTTATAATATAAGCGGAGAGAAAATTATAGTACTTCGTAAACTACTTACTTCCATTTGTGTTTCAAATCCACTAGAGTTAAGCGTGGAAACACTTGCACAAAAAGTAGGTGCTTCAAAAGTGACACTTTATAAGTATATAGAGCTACTTCATAAAGCAGAACTTCTCAGACATGTAGTCTTTGAAGGCAAAAGGTTTAAATCACTTCAAAAGCCGGATAAGCTTTATCTTGCAAATACAACTTTGTTTTCTAGTCTGTGCATGGAGCCAAAGATTGGTACGATAAGAGAGACTTTTTTTGCTTCACAAGTAAGTGTCAAAAGTTCGCTTTATTATGTAGATAGAGGAGACTTTTTAGTAGCCCAAAAGTACACGGTAGAGATTGGTGGGAAAAACAAAAGCTTTGAGCAAATCAAAGATATAGAAAACAGTTTTATAGCTGCGGATGAGATAGAAATGGGATTTAAAAATAAAATTCCACTTTGGCTATTTGGGTTTTTATATTAAATGGGAAGATGTATACTACCCCAAAAAATAAACTAAAATAACACATTAGTTAAAAATAAAAATTTCAAAAAAGTTATCTTAATTTTTCAGCACAGTATAGTCCAGAGCAACTTGCAAATTCAAACCTAATCAAGTAGCTAGGTTTTATCTTAGCAAACTTTTGCTTTAAAATTCAATATCTTCCCAGTTTTGGACAAAATTATTTATCTCTTCTATGGGTATTTTTAACTTTGCGGCAACGGCAATTAATTTCAAAGCAGATGCAGCAACTTCTAAATCGTCATTGACTATTAAAAAATCGTATTCAGAAACTCGTTGAATCTCTCTTTTTGCCATTTTAATACGACTCTCAATCACCTCTTGCGAATCAGTAGAGCGGTTTTTAAGTCTTTTTTTTAACTCTGAGAGCGTTGGTGGAGTTATAAATACTGAAGTAACAATATCACCCAATCTGTTATTCACAGCGGTATTGCCTTGCACATCAATATCAAAAATGACTAATTTACCGTTATTTAATGCTTCTTTTACTGGTTTAAGAGAGGTTCCGTAATAATTGCCATGAACTAAGGCATATTCCAAAAAGCAATCGTTATCTATCCCTTTTTTAAACTCTTCTATGCTCACAAAATAGTAATGCACACCCTCTTCTTCACCTTTTCTTATTGGGCGAGTTGTAGTAGAGATTGAGAAATAATAATCACCAATCTCACCAGATACCTTATTTATAAGAGAACTTTTCCCCGCACCGCTTGGACCAGAAAGAACAAGGACTGCACCACTTTTAGCATTCACTAATTATCACCCAATGTTATATTGATATTAATCTTCATCCCTTTTAATGATGCAGCTACCTCTGCATTTGAAAGTGCTTGTAGTAATTTTTTGAGAGATTCTACATTAGGATTTTCTTCATCATTTTTTGGTGCTTCTTTTTGAATCACTGGCTCTGGTATCTCTTCTTTAGGCAATTCCTCTTCTAAATCCTCGACTTCTTCACCAATAGCAATTTTTAAATCTCTACTATTTAATTTATCAATACCATCTAAAGCACTTAATGGTTCCTCTAAATCTGAATCTAGCTGAATTTCGCTTTCTAAGTCTTCTTCAGTGAGGTTCCCAACTGCATTTTTAATTTGAGATGCTAAGTCTTCTAACTCCACATCACTCTCTTGCAACTCTTCATCTTTTTCTAATAACTCTTCTAGTTGAGAATCTTCTTCTATCTCATCCAAAGAGTTTTCTTCTTCCAACGAATTTTCAAGAGAAATATTTTGAGTGCATGAGTCATCTTCCAAATGACCATCCATTGATAATTCTCCGCCATCACATTTTGTAATTATAATATTATCTTCTGCGAGGGAGAGTTCTTCTTCGAGAGAATCATCTTCAAGTGATATTTCATCATCATCTTCTGGAGTTGAAAGTTCTTCTTCGAAGGAATCAGCTCCAAGCGATAACTCTTCGTCTAAATCATCTTCTGGAGTTGAGAGTTCTTCTTCAAGAGAATCATCTTCATCAAGTGATAATTCTTCTAAATCATCTTCTGTGGTTGTATCATCTTCTGGAGTTGAGAGTTCTTCTTCAAGAGAATCTTCTTCATCAAGTGATAACTCTTCTAAATCATCTTCTGTGGTTGAGAGTTCTTCTTCGAGAGAATCTTCTTCGAGAGAATCTTCTTCAAGAGAATCTTCTTCAAGAGAATCATCTTCAAATGATAACTCTTCTTCTAAATCATCTTCTGGAGTTGAAAGTTCTTCTTCGAGAGAATCTTCTTCAAGTGATAAGTCATCATACATGGATAATTCTTCCAAATCATTTGCACTTGTATCATCTTTACCAAGTGACATAGTTTCTGCTAATAACTCTTTTTCTAACTCCTCATCCATACTTAAAGCTTCTTCTAAATCATCTATACCTGAAGTTATATCATCTCCTTCAAGGGATAAATCTTCTTGAAGTGTATCTTTACTTTGAGCGGACAATTCCTCTTCTAAATCATCATCAATAGATAATTCTTCCTCTAGCTCATCCGTGGGAAAGCTGTTATCATCTTCTGCAAGTTCTTCAAGTGACAACTCTTCTTCAAGCTCATCTTCTTCAAGTGACAACTCTTCTTCAAGTGATAATTCTTCTTCAAGTGACAACTCTTCATGAAGCGAATCTTCGTCAAATGACCTATTTTGAGTTAATAAATTTTCATCTAAATCATCAATCTCTGATAGCAATTCATCTTCTTCAAGGGAGATATTCTTTATTAATAACTCTTTATCATTATCTATTTCTAATGCTTCGTCTAAATCATCAAAAGCAATATCATCAGCAGAAAAATCATCTTCATCTGCTTCATCAAGAAGGTCTTGAACTTCTTGAAGTTCATCTTTGTCTAACACTCTACTTGTATTTTCATCATCGTCAATGGATAAATCATCTTCTGATAATGAACTGTCTAATTGTAAATCATCGCTTAATTCTACCTCATTAAAATCCAAATCTTCATCTGATAATAAATCTTCATCTGATAATAAATTTTCATCTAAATTCAAATTTAGACTTAAATTTTCATCTAACTTTAAATCATCATCATTCTCTAATTCTGCTAGTTCTTCATCTAAAGCGATTATTTTTTCTTCTGGTGGAGCTGATTTAAGTTGTTTTGCAAGATTAGAAAAAAGTTCAACTAATTCAGTAGGCAAAAATGGTTTTCTCATAGTTGATGTGAAACCATTTGCTATAGGTCCTTTTCTTGAATAAATATATAATGACTTAGTATATTTTGTTTTACTTTTTATCTTTTGTAAAGATTCCTCGTCATACAAAGCATCATCAACAATTAAAAGGTCATATTCTCCATCTCTTATCTCATTTATATTAGTGACAACATCAAGGTGGTCTGAAGTTTTTTGTGCACTAAGTGTAACTAGTTTGCTCACTACTGGATTATCATTTACAAGTAATATTTTCACACCGTTTCCTTTGAGAGTAATATGCCATCATCGTCATATCTCTAATTTGCATTATTGTATCGAAAAAAAATTAAAAAAGCATCTCTAAGAAGTTAAATGATTCTTGCATTTGCATCTTCAAAATAAGCATCATGGCAGTAAAAACAGCGATTAGTACGACGAATGAAACCATGATTTTTATTGGAAATCCAATAACAAGTAAGTTAAATTGAGGCATCGTTTTCATAAGCATACCAAAAATAATATCAGCGAGCATAGACAAAGCGATAATAGGAAAAGCAATCAGAAAACCTACAACAAGCATGTTCGCTGTTGCATGCATTATATAGTGAAAAAGATTTTCACTCATGATAAATCCACCTAAAGGAATTTTCACAAGTGAATCATTGATAAAAAGTAACATCCAATGGTGTAAATTCATAGATAAAAGCATCATTAAACCCATGAGAGATAAAAACTGAGAAATAATTGGCATAGAAATACCACTTTGTGGGTCGATTGCACTTGCCATGGAAAAACCCATCATAAAAGAGATAAGCCCACCTGCAAAGGTTATAACATTATAGGCAAGAAGTAAAACAATCCCTATAGCTAATCCAAACATAAACTCACTTAAAACTGCTAATACAATTGATGGAAATGTGATAGCGATTTGTAAAGCTGGCATTGATGGATAAAAAACGACAGTAAAAACAAAAGCCATAGCAGTTTTTACCGAAGGGGTAATATTTTGGTGCGAAAAGATAGGAACAGCAATAAATAAAGATGCAAAACGAAAAAATAAAAGCATAAAGGCTACAATATTTGTGTCCGAAAAAAGACTTGCCCAATCCATTATTTCACCTGTAGAAGCTCTTTGTTTTCAAGTTTGTAAACTTTTTTACATTGAAATGCCAAACCTTCATCATGGGTTACAAGCACCATGCCCGCTTTGTTATTTTGGCAATATTCAAAAAAAAGTTCCATCACATCATGTGCAGTTTCTTTGTCAAGATTTCCTGTTGGCTCATCTGCAAATATTATGCGAGGTTTTTTTGTAAGCACTCTTGCGATTGAAACTCTTTGTTGCTGTCCACCTGAGAGTTGCGTTACTTTTTGGTTGATACATATGTCTATTCCAAGTTTTTTTAAAAGAGTATTATCAATCTCATTTTGGGAAAGTAAACTCGCAACTTCAAGATTTTCATAAGCACTAAAACCTTTAAAAAGATAGTGTGATTGAAATACTAAACCAAGTGAATCCCGTTTGATTTGAGCTAATCTTTTTTTACTAAGTTTTGCAATATTTTCATTAAAAAGTAAAACTTCACCTCTATTTGGTTCTAGTAAAGTTGAGAGAACATGTAAAAGAGTAGATTTTCCACTTCCACTAATTCCAATAATGGCTATTGATTCACCCTCTTCTAATTCAAGCGAAACATCATGAAAAAGTTCATATTCAAATGTATGTGATAAGTTTTTTGCAGCTAATAAATTCATAAATGGATTATAGCATTTAATCCAAAATAACACTCCAAAATTACATGTTAGCCTTTTTATAAATTATTCCTTTTTAAAAACTTTTGCTAGAATATCAAAATGAACTCATATACAGATAAATTTAACGAATCAATCAAAAATACTGTTTTTACAAAACTTCCTTTAATAGAGCAATCTTTTATTGAAGAAAAAGCGTATAAACTTTATTTTACTTTTTCAGAACTCAAACAAATTATTGATATGGCAAGAGACCTTGGGATGTGGCATGAAAAAAGTATTATAGAAATTTTTCCACAACATGAACAAAAAAAAGTGGTTTTTGCAAGACTAAGAAAAGCGTATGAAGAGATACGAGATAAACCCAATTCTTATAAAAATTTTGAACTCAAAAATATTCCAAAAGAGCAAAAATATAGTTTTAAAACTATTCCAAAAGAGGGGTTTGGTTTGGGACTTTGTCCTGTGGCTAGTGAAAAAACACGCTGTTGTAATCTGCTCACTCTTGACGCTGTTGAGAGTTGCGGTTTTGATTGCTCTTATTGTTCTATTCAGAGTTTTTATAACCAAAATACTATCTCATTTGATAGCGGTTTTGCCAATAAACTACAAAATCTAAAACTTGAGCAAAATAAAACTTACCATATTGGAACAGGACAAGCTTCGGATTCACTTATGTGGGGTAATAGAGAAGGAATTTTGGATGCACTTTTTTTATTTGCAAAAGAAAATCCAAATGTAATTTTAGAGTTTAAAACTAAATCCGATACCATCAAATATTTTTTAGAAAATGAGGTACCAAAAAATATCCTTTGTACTTGGTCGCTTAACACAACCACAATTATAGAAAATGAGGAACATCTCACCGCTTCGCTGGAGAAACGGATAGATGCAGCAAGAAAAATAGCAGATAAAGGGGTAAAAGTTGGATTTCATTTTCACCCAATTGTGGAATATGAAAACTATCTTGAAGAGTATTTTGAGGTTTATACAAAATTACTAGCAACATTTGAATCCCATGAAGTTGCACTTATAAGTTTTGGTACACTTACTTTTATAAAACCTGTGATTAAACAGCTTCGGGAGAGGGAATTTAGAACTAAAATCACTCAGATTCCTCATGCAGATGCAAGTGGAAAAACATCTTATCCACATGCAACAAAAGTGGAGATGTTCAAACATGCGTATGAAAGTTTTAAACCTTGGCATAAAGATATATTTTTTTATCTTTGTATGGAAGAACATGGGATGTGGAAGGAAACATTTGGGTATCAATATTCTACAAATAATGATTTTGAGCATGCAATGTTGCACTCCTATTGTGATAAAATAGGAATTAATTATTTTATTTAATATATTAGAAAGTATAATACATTAAAAAACGGAAATAGATTTATGAACTTGGAAATAAGAAACTTTTTTTTATTACTCATTAGTGTTATTACTGTTATGCTTTTTGTTTTATTTTTGACTATCTATGAGCTCAAAAATAGTTCCTATAAGCTTAATGATTTGGTTATTGATAGACATGAGATGATTATTTATTCAAGTATATTCAAACAAAGTTCTGAAGATTTAACTAAATTTGCAAGGTTATATGCAATTACTGGAGAAAATGAGTATAAACAAAATTATCTCAACATCTTAGATATTCGCATGGGTAAAAAACCACGACCTCAGAATTATAATTTGATATATTGGGATTTAAGCAAACCTATTCGCTCACAAAGACATCCATTGGGCGAAACTAAAGCATTAGAAGAAATATTCAAAGAGCTTCCTTTTGATGAGTATGAGCGTGATAAACTCAAAGAAGCACAAAAAAATTCCCAAGAAGTTATCAAGTTAGAAACCGAAGCATTTAACGCTATGTATGGTATATATAAAGATGAGAAAACTGAGTACATGATGCAAGGGGAAAAGAATCAACAAAAAGCTATAGAACTTTTACATTCAATACAATATTTAAAAGTAAAAGAATATTCTATGTTGCCCGTAGATGAATTTTTGACACATTTAGAAGAGCGTACTCTTATTCAAATAGATAAGCACAAAGATGCTATCAATTTTAAAACAAGAGTTTTAGTGTACATAATCTCTCTTTTTATTTTTATTTCTATTCTCTTTTTTTATCTTTTAATTATAAAAATTTTGCATCCTATTTCCTATTTGACGGAAGAGATGCATAAATTTAAAAACCCTAAAAATGCAAAAGATATTGAAACTGTAGATAAGATATTTTATAATGATGAAATTGGCTACATGACAAAGCAATTTTATAAGATGCGAGATAATATTAATAACGATATAAATCTTCGCTCAAGTCATGATAGAAAAATAAAAGAGTATCTTTCATTAGTGGACCAAAATGTTATCACCTCATCCACTGATTTAAAAGGAAAAATCACCTCTGTATCTGAAGCATTTTGTAATATCAGCGGTTATTCCAAAGAGGAACTTCTAGGACAAAATCATTCCATGGTAAGACATCAGGATATGTCTAAGGAACTTTATGAAGAGTTGTGGAGTACAATAAAAAAAGATTTAACATGGCATGGTGAAATAAAAAATAAAACTAAAAATGGTAACTTTTATTGGGTGAATGCGACTATTTACCCTATTGTTAATGATATAGGAGTAAAAATCGGATATACCGCAATACGCCTTGATATTACAGACAAAAAAAAGATAGAAGAACTTGTAATTACAGATGGACTTACAGGGATATACAATAGAAAATATTTTAATGAAATCTTGCCAAAACTTCTCAATATGATAACAAAGAATAAAAAAGTTTTCTCATTTTTATTAATTGATATTGATTTTTTCAAACAATATAATGAGAGTTATGGGCATCAAGAGGGTGATAGAGTTCTTGTGGATATTGGACAAACAATAGAAAAGTCTTTGCCAAAAATAGGTGATATTTGCTTCAGATTTGGTGGTGAAACTTTTGGTGTTATTTTTGAAGCTTCAAGTGAATTAGAAGCATATACTTTTGCAGAGACAATAAGGGAAAATATAGAAAATAGAAAAATAAAACACAATAGAAATGAGATAAATAAATATCTCACTATTTCTATAGGTCTTGTCACACGAGTAAGCAATCAAAATCTTGACGAAGACTTGGTATATAAAGAGGCAGATAATTATCTTTATAAAGCAAAAAGTTTGGGGAAAAACAGAGTTGAAGCACTCAACAGTCTCAAAAATCAAAAGATTTTAGAGAGTTGTCGAGATAATATTTTTTAAACTCCGTAGACTTATTTAGTTTCCATAGCAATTACAAAAGTGTCACCAACTTCTTGAACAATAAACGCATGTTTACCACAAAATTCACTATTCATATAATCTTTCATCTCTATTGATTTACTTAATGCTTCATCTTTAGAGTCAAGTGATAAATTATTTTGTAAATCACTTCTTTTGAAACAACCACACTCTTTTTCTACAATAATTTTAAACATTTTAATCCTTTATTTTTTTGGAACAATATCGTAATCTGCTTGGTATATGCTTTGAATTTTTGAGATAAAAAAAAGTTTAAGTATAAATTATAGCCATTCTCAAAACTCAACGAATCAGTTTTTCCCACTTGCCATGAATGACTGATTGGAATCTCTTTTGACTGTAGCATTTCCAAATAGCAAAATACCATCCATTTTTGTTTCACATAAAATATTGTTACTATCTAATAAAAAAGTAATATCTTCAGCACCACTTGTAAGGTAATCTTTTTGAACTCTTACACTAAATAAATATCGTTCCTTTTTTTTACTAATAAATTTAACAACAACACCATCTTGAGTATCATCACTTCCTACAGCCTGAATGAGTTTCGTTTCCCCCTGTTTCATAGAGAGCAAATGGTTTCTTTTATTAAAAAATACACTTACCATATCATCATGATAAACTCTCTCTAACTCTTTAGTATTACTTTCTTCAACAAATCGAGTGGTTGTCTCGTATTCAAAAGTGAAAATATTATATTGCGATTTTTTTTCATTTTCTGTTTTATGTTGTGTTACTATTGTTTTTTTATTTTGATAGTCAAATGTATATGTTTTTGTCTTATTTAAATCTTGACTTCTCTCACTTGAAATATATTTCATAGGTATCAATATATTGTCCTTGACTAAACCAATACTTTCATAAATATACTGTTTATGTTGTGTTAAATCTCCTATGATTCCAGTACCATGACCACTTACTTTAATATAATATTTTTTACCATCATTAGTATATTGCATAGTTGCTTCTCCTACCTTACCAAACAATGATACTTCTCCCGTATATTGTAAAGTTATCACAGATGCAAAAAGCGAAAGAGAGATAAAGAGCAAATAAATAATTTTCATAAATTTCCTTTGTGAACTAGCCAACAGCTTTAGCAACCTAAAGACGATTGGGCGTCTTGCTTCATCGTATCTAGTTATAGCAAGATATAACCCCGAAAGAGGATACTCCAGAAGTCTAAATTTCGACAGTTCCCGCCATATTTCTATTAACCTAAATTCGACAGAATAAAAACCTATTTTTAGGGATTTAATTGACTCCTTATCTACTTTAACATTATACGATTGTATATTAATTTTACAAATAAGGCAAGAGATGAAGAAAAAGAAGAAGATTCAGAGTATTTAAAACATTTGTAACTACTCAGCCTATAAAATCCCATAAAATAGGGAGTTTATTTTTAAATTAAATTGTATAAAAAATTACAAAGTCCATATTTTAGGGCTTTGTAAAATTTAAAATTAGTTTTTATAATTACACCTACACTTAATACAAAAACCCAAAGACCCAAAGGGGAATTTTATTACCAAAACCAACTTCAATATCATCAGCTACGACAAAGCTATTTGGTAAATCTTTAATTTGAGTAAATTTTTTGTTTTTACCGCCTATTTCAAATACATATTTATCATTTATCTCAAAATCACCTTCTTTTGCATATTTAATAGTATTATTTATTTTAGTTTGTGATAAAAAGAAGCTTTCTCTTAAACTTCCTGTATTTTGATTTGAACATAATATATTGTATAGATTTATATTTTCAAGATATATTTTATCTGGTTTATTGAGCAGTTTCTTATTTGCAAAGTTGCCCCCTATTATCTCTATGAGATTTGCTTTTTGTAGATAGTATAGATAAGAATAAAGAGTATTTCTACTAATCCCCGCACTTTGTGATAGATTTTGTATATTGAGTTCCATTGGAACACTACTACAAAGTAGATGTAATAGTTTTCTTATCGTATTGAGTTTATCGCTATCTACATTATATATGGTCGCCACTTCACTATCTAGGATGATATTAATAATTTCGTTGAGTCTTAAGTTATACCCTTTTTCCCCTTCTGTAAAAAATGGATATGCTCCAAACTCTCTGTAAAGTTTAAAATACTCTAACGGTTTAAACTGTTTTTTGATATTGGCAGCTATATCAAAGTGATTTATTAAAATATCATCAAGTGATATTATTGGTAAATTTATATCAAACTTTATAGCTAGAAACTCTCGAAAAGATAAAGAGTTAAGTTCATAAAAAAGGACTCTTCTACTTAAATCTACTTTACTATTTTCTATCTCAAGTGCCGATGAACCTGAAAAGATAACTTTAATATCTAAAAAATCATATATGGTTTTAAGTTCATTTGCAAAATTATCTGCTTTGTGTATCTCATCTATTATTAAAAGTTTTCCACCATAAGCACTAAACTCTTTTGCAATATTGAATAAACTATCTACAATATTATCAGCACTGATATAAAGCATTTTAGACGGTTCTATTTTATAATTTTGAGCAATTTGTCTTATAAGGGTAGTTTTCCCCACACCTCTTTGCCCTAAGATACCTATCATTCTTGAGGCAAAATCGATTTTTTCGTAAAGGTATCTTTTAAAAAATGGTGTAGGAAGGGAAAAATACAGATTTGAAAACTCGTATAATTTTTCTAGTGAGATTATTGGTGACATATTTATCCTTTTCAATTAATTGAAAATATTATATTATAAATATCTTAATTAAATGAAAATTATAAATTAACTTAAATTAAACTTAATTGTATTTTACTATATTTTTTAAGTCCAAATATTTTGGAATTTAATAAAGAAAAACTGTCAAACTCAGGAAATTATTGAGAATTTATTGGGGAATGCTCAACAATGAGGGGGTTTCGGTTGCACTCAAATGATATATTTGCAATACAATTGCTAGGTATCATTAGCGTTGATAAAATATTTTAATATATTACATCAAACTACAGCATAAATTTTTTGCATCTTAACTCTTTTTTTAGGATATATAGACAATTTTTGCTTTTATTTATTCTGCTATTTGTTTTTAGATGGCAATACAACCACAAAAGGAAAGTTATGATGATTTTAGTTTCAATCTTCAAAACTAAGCAAATAATTACTCTTTATCTATCGTTATTTGCATTAGTAAGCTATTTTATTTATCTAGGTGATTTTATAGTTTCAGCTGCTATTTTTGTTACTCTCATTGGAACTCTTTTTATATCTCATCTCGAAGAAACTAACTCGAATGAAATATTCCATGATAATCTCTTAGAGCAAATCAAAAATGTTCTTGCTAAAGCAGTCAATGGTGAGTTTTCTCATAGAATTACAGGTATAGACGAACAACATACCATGCGAAGTATTGCAACAGATGTTAATACACTTTTGCATAAAATAGAAGAGATGCATAATTTATCTTTCACAAAAGTGCAGCTCAACGAAATAGTTCGGGATAAAATTTCTCAGGCTACTACACCAAAAATTTTAACTCCCCTTCAAAAAGATATTGTTCAAGACATTTCTAACCTTAAGACTCTTTTTGATGATACGAAAGCTAGTACTTCAGAAGATGTTGGACAAACTATAATTGATAATTTGGAGCAATTGATAGAATCTGTAACTATTTCTAGCGATTCTATTATCTTTTTTAATCAGAAAATATATCAAATAACTAACGCCATGAATCTTATTAAAGCGCTTATAGATAAAACAAATGTTGTCGCCTTACATACAGCTATTCAAGTAGCTCGTACTGGCGAAGGTGAGAAAGTGAATTTGATTGCAAATGAGGTAAGAAACCTTGCACAAAAGATACAAAAAGCTACACAAGAGATTGTCTTAAGTACAAATACTCTTAGACAAGCAACAAATGATATAGAGATAGAATCTAAGCTAGAGCAAATTAGACAAATACGATACGATTTAATGCACAACATAAAATCATTCAAAATATAAAAAATACTACAGGAGATGATAATTTGAATAGAGAAATAACACTTAAAGAAACTGATTTTATTGTATCAAAAACAGATGAGCGAGGAAAAATTCTTTATGGAAATAAAAGTTTTATAGATATTTCTGGATACAAAGAAAGCGAGCTTCTCCATCAGCCACATTCAATTTTAAGACATCCAGATATGCCAAAGATTGTTTTTAAACTCCTATGGAATAGACTTAAAGATAAAAAAGAGATTTTTGCTTATGTAAAAAACATCTCTAAAGATGGCTCTTTTTATTGGGTATATGCGAATGTAACTGCAACTTTAGATAATTATGGAAAAATTGTTGACTTACACTCTGTAAGGAGAAAACCTTCTGCAAAAGCGATGGAGATTATCCCTTCACTTTATAAACAACTCCAACAAGAAGAGAGAAGCTCTGGAGTTGATGCTTCTTTAAAATTACTTCAAAAAATCTTAGATGAAAAAAAGGAAAGTTACGATGATTTTATCTTCAATCTTCAAAACTAAGCAAATAATAGCTCTTTATCTATCGTTATTGGCACTCATGAGCTATTTTATCTTTAGTGGTGATTTTACAGGCGCAGGTGCTACTGTTGCTACTATTGTTGGAACACTTTTTATAGCTTTTTTTGAACAGACTTCTTCACATAGATTATCGAGTAATATTTTTTCACAGCAAATAAAAGATGTCGTCACTAAAGTAAAAGAGGGGGAACTCTCTTATAGAATTATAGGGATTGATGAGAAATACGAACAACAAGATATTGCATGGAGTATTAACGACATTTTAGACCAAATAGAACAGTTTATGAGAGATATAAATTCTTCTATAGAAAATGCTAATTTAGGTTTACACAATAGAAATATATCTGAAAATGGGTATAGAGGTGATTTTAAAAAAGCCATTCCCCATTTAAATAAAGCAATTGATAACATCAATATTGCACATAGAGATTCTGAAAGAAATAGTATTAGAGTCGCTTTTGATAGGAATTCTCAAGGTGGTGCTTCAGAGGGATTAACCGTTATTCAAAAAGATATTCTTCAAAACTTATCAATTGTAAAAATCATTTTAAAGAGTACGGAACTTACTGCTCTTGAAGCCAAAGCCTCGCAAGATGTTGTTCAAAGTATAAGCAATAAATTAGAACAGTTAATAGAATTAATTACTGTTTCAAATAGTTCTATTCTCTCTTTGAATCAGAGTATCAATGAAATAACAGTTGTTGTTGAACTTATTAAAGATGTTGCAGAGCAAACAAATCTACTTGCCTTAAATGCAGCTATTGAAGCGGCTCGTGCTGGTGAACATGGTCGTGGGTTTGCAGTGGTTGCTGATGAAGTGAGAAAACTTGCAGAAAGGACACAAAAAGCGACACAAGAAATTACGCTCACTACAAACAGTCTAAAACAAGAAGCAGGTGAGATACAATCAAATTCAGAGTACATGACAGAGATAGCAATAGATTCAAAAAGTGATGTTTTTAAATTTAATGATACCCTTAAAAGTTTTGTGGCAAATGCAGATAAATCTACAAAAGAAGCAAAATATGTCTCTGATTATCTTTATACCACTTTATTAAAAGTTGACCATATTATATATAAAACAAAAACATATACAGTACTAACCTATGAAGATAAAGAGTTGGCTTCAACTTTTGACGACCATCATAGTTGTAGATTTGGACATTGGTATTATGGAGCAGGCAAACAAGCTTACGCAAATTTAGCATCATTCAAAGCATTAGAAAAACCTCATACTTTACTTCATGCAAAAGCTTTAGAATCACTCAAATGTGTTGAAAATAAATCTTGCCTAATCTCTTCAAAAGATGCTGTTATCGAAAATATGGCAAAGGCAGAGATAGAGAGTTTAAAACTCTTTGACCTTATGCAAGACATGGTTAAAGAGGCACATCCAGAGGTGGATATGTGAGAAATGTTCTTTTAAAAGCTTCTTCAAACTAGCAACATTTGCTACAAGGATATATTTCTAATATAATTATGATGGACTATTACAAACATGCTTAAAATATTATTTTTTACTCTTTTGTTATCACTATTTTTACAGGCTAATTCGCTTCAACTTAGCTCTCAAATGGAAGGAGTCAGCACAGATTCTAATCTTTTATTTTTTGAAGACAAAACAAAAAAAATGGATATTGAGGATATTAAAAATTTAAATTTTAAAAACAAAAATTCTCGTCGTATAAATAAAGGGATAAGTAAATCAAACTGGTGGCTAAAATTTAAAATTAACAATCCGACCAATAAACCAATAGATTGGATATTATTGTTTTACTTTGGTCAGTTTGATGAACTCCAAAGCTGGCAATATAGTGATAAAAATACTCTAATTTCCAATTTTTTAAAGGGTGACCATTTTGTAGATTCCTCACAAACATCTTTTAATAATCGTACAGCTTTTGAATTTAATACACTCTCACAAGCCCAAAACACTATTTATATAAAAGTGTCTTATGTTAACTCGGGAATGATGGAATTTTTTCATTCTATTTGGACACAAGACGAATACATACAACATAATCAACTGCGCTTTGCTTTATTAGGAGGAATAATTGGCTCACTATCATTTCTTCTGTTTTATAATATATTCATATGGTTTATTTTAAGAAAAAACGAGTACTTTTGGTACAACATTTATCTCTTAGGTGTTATATTTTCAATGTTAACATTCGACCAAATTGGGTCACATTTTATTTGGAATAATTCAATCTTAATGATGGATATGATGCCTTTTGTATCAACTATAACCATTTTTGTATCTTTTATATTATTTACTCGTGAATTTTTAGAGACATATAATCGTACACCCAAAATAGATAAACTATTATCAGCATTGCTAATCGTGAATTTAATTACTACTGTATTAGCAGTTATAGGTCAACGCTATCTTGCCATAGTATTGCTTCATACCATTGCATTTTCATTTATCTTATTTCCACTACTTGGCTTTTTTATTTGGTATAAGGGATATAAAATCGCAAGAGGATATATAGTGGCATCTATTGCTGTTACTATAACTATCGTGATTTCATTACTTCGTATTACAGATATTTTGCAAACTAGCGAACTTGTATTTTGGATAAGTAGATTTGGATTTATAATAGAAGGAATTTTACTCTCTATTGCGTTAGCTGATAGGATAAGTATCTTAGAACAAGAGCATATCAACGAACAATATGAAGCTAATGATAGCCTAGAAGAGGCAAAAAAGACACTAGAATCTGAAGTTATAAAAAGAACATATGAGATAGCACAGTTAAATAACTCACTTGAAGAAAGAGTTAAAATAGAAGTTGAAAAAAACAAACAGCAGCAAAAAATGATGATTCTACAATCTCGCCATGCTCAAATGGGCGAAGTTCTCAGTATAGTAGCACATCAATGGAGACAACCACTCAATAACATATCTTTAATTATTCAAAATGCTGTTTTTAAATATAGTGTGAATAAGCTTGATGATGCTGGCATGTCAAGATTAGACATTGAAAGTTCAGCACAAATCAGACAGATGTCAAACACTATAAAAGAGTTTAGAAGATTTTTTCTACCAGATAATGTTAGTGTAAAATATGATATTAACAGCTCCATAAATGATGCGATTAGCATAACAAAACCTATGCTTGATGCCCAAAACATATCCTTAAGCTTAGATACTCAAGAAAATATAAATGTAGTTGGGTTTCCAACTGAGTTGGGTCAGGCAATAGTAAATATTATAACAAACTCAAAAGATGCCCTCATAGAAAAAAAAATTGTTCACAAATCAATAAAGCTCTCTCTAGCTTTAGTAAATAATGATGCGGTCATTACTATTGAAGATAATGGTGGAGGCGTGCCACTCAACATACTTGACAAAATATTTGACCCTTATTTTTCAACAAAAATGGAAAAAAATGGTACAGGTTTAGGCTTATATATGACAAAAATTATCGTAGAAGACCATATGCATGGAAAAGTTAATATTGCAAATAGCAAAAATGGCTTTGTGGTTCAAATAGTTATACCACAGAGTAAATAAATGATATATTTCTAATACAATTATGATGTACTATTAGTTTTGAAAAAGTAGTTTCATGATGAAGCTGTTGAAAATGGAGGGTGTTATGAGTGATTTATCTTATCTTTCTAAATTAAAGATTTTATATGTAGAGGATGATCAAGAGACTAGACTTTTTACGCTTGAACTATTCCAATTTTTTTTTTCTGATATTGATGTTGCAGTGAATGGACAGGATGGATTAGATAAGTTTAAAGCATCTACTTATGATGCAATATTTACTGATATAAATATGCCAATTATGGATGGACTGAAGATGATACAAGAGATTCGTATATTCAATAAGAATGTACCTATCTTTATCTTTTCTGCACATGATGAAGTAAATTATTTTATAGCAGGCATATACCATGGAATTGATGGGTATCTTTTAAAACCATTTAGTATGAAAGAACTTAAAGATATTATTAACAAACTTGCAGAAAAAACACAAATTATTTCGACACAAAACAATGGTATAAAAAAACTTATAAATGGGTTTTATTGGGATAAAACAACTGAAACACTCTATCAATATAATAAAAAAATAGACCTTACAAAAAATGAGATACTACTTTTTGAATTGTTAACATCATCACAGAGTAGAATATTTTCATCCATAGATATAGATACTGTAATCTTCGATGATGATAAAAGCGATACTTTTAGAGTTAGAAATCTTTTATCGAGATTAAAAAAGAAACTTCAATGCGATTTAATAGAATCCATCTACGCTCATGGTTACAGACTCAAATAATTCATAATAGATTTCTCGGCATCCTTCACCAACCACAAAAAGTAATAGACAGTTTTAATTTAATAAAAAATAGACAATAATCCCATTATTTTACTTTTCTTAGATTATTTCTCCTACTTTTTTCTTTAATTGTCTATAGGTTGTGAAGGATGCCAAAAAAAAATTTTGGACTGATGGATATTTTGTATGTAGTATCGGTGAGGCTAGCCCTGAAACTATCCATAATTATATTATCAATCAAGGCTAAAGACGATTGGGATTTCAGCTATTTAGATATTGGTATTTTAAATTCTTTAAAAAATAGAAAGAAAATTTCATATTTAAATAAATGTTTATAATAATAAACATTTATTTAAATTATTTATCAAATTTTTTTATCAAATTTTTATCAAATTATTAGATTTAATGATATAAAGAGAATATTTTAACCTTAATTTAAATTAGAAAATATAATAATTAGGACAAGTTTACAAAAAAAAGGGAGAAATGTTATGAAGAACGCATTATTAGTTGCATTGTTGGCTTCGGCTACCGTTGCATCTACCACATCGTTAGCATATGATGCGAATCCACCATTTAAATTGGACAAGCTCAAATCGTATGTCACTAAAGATGATAATGGTAAAGAAGTTAAAGGTTATGAACCAAAAAGCAGTTACAATATATTTGTAAACTATGAGTTAGGTATGCACTGTGTTGGTTTTTCTATGGATTATTGTTGTGTAATTCCTCCATATAATTCTATTCAAGCACAAGCTGTTCGTTCTGGAGAAGAGGGAAAATTTCCTAAACTTCTTTCACCAGAAGATGATGTTAAACTTTACTATTATCTAAGAGATAATTCATATAGTGAAGGTAACAAAATGAGATATTGGTCTGTACCAAAAGATACAGATGGTGATAGTCACTTTGACTCCCCAAATGATAATGTTGCTAATTATGTTTGGAACCACTTATTTATCTATAAAGACCTTGAAGGTACTATGCCCGCTGGTGCAACTGATAAAGACCGTCTAAGAATAGGTAGAGATGTTCCTATTAGTATTGACTGTGGTCCTTCTGGAAAATCTATATCTGGTGGTTACTTAGAATACGCAGGTCCGCATGGTGGAAATATTGTATTTTCAGATACGCTTGTTCCTGCTGTAAAAAATGTTAAATTAGTTCTTACTGCTTCACATATTTGGGATGCTCTTGGTTTACCATTAACTGCATTTCATGATACAACAAGAAAAGGGACTATCCGTAGTGTAACTGAATCTGATTTCCAACCATTTCAATATTCAACTGTAGAGTTACATAACCGTACTGGTAAAGCTTTTCATACAAAAGATGGACAAACTGTGTCTTACTTTGGAACAAATCCAGTTGATATTCCAAACTGCTACGCTTGTCACTCAAGAAATGGTAAAGCAGCTCAAATGGCAAGAGATGAAGGTTTGAATTTAAGTGATAAAGAATACGCTTATTGGAAAACATACGCAGATGAAAGTGAATATATGGCAAGACTTGCAGAAGGTTCAATCAATATTCTTTCCCTTCATGATGCACACCATGGCACTTCATTTTTAGCAGATTATAAAGAAAATGCATCTGGAAATCGACTAGGTAAAGTTGGTCTTGTAAACTGTACTGACTGTCATGGAGATAATGTTTCTGGTAACTTAAAAGAACCACGAGAAACTGCAACTGGTTATCAAGCGGTACATGCTAAAACTTTATCAGAAGCACTTCATGGGTTTCACCTTGGAATGGTTCCAATGCCTGATGGAGCTGGTAGAAGTCAAGCTTGTCAAAGTTGTCACCCAACTCACTTCCAAAACCCTAACATGAATGATGATTCTAATCCATACCGTGTAACGGATAGATTTGGTGAAGGTAGATTTGCGAAAGCGGATATTAGAACAAGTGGTGGTGGCTGTTATGTTCGTCGTGATGCACACTCAAATCCAAATGCTAAACCTCCTTTTTTCTTAAATGATTATGGAAAATGGCAGTTTAACAATGTTTCTACTAAAGATGAAAATGGCAAAGATAGCAAAGAACTTCGTGGTCTTTACTGTACAAACTGTCATACAAAAGTAGCTCAAGAGTTCCAAAACTTTGATAATATCACTAATGATAGCACTCAAGAAGGCAAAACTTTAAGAAATAAAACACTCAAAGAGATGGTAAAAGAGATAACTGGTGGCGATATGAAAAAATTTGCTGCTCTTGCTGACCCTAAAGTAACTGGCGATAATGAAGTAATGAAATACTATACAGAACATAAATCACCTGTACTTGTAAAAAATGTTGCTAAAGATGGCTTAGACTTAAAACCATGGAATCATCCAACTGGTGGAGAAGTACCATATTCTGCTGCATCTGGTGGTAATGACTGGTGGTTATCTGCAGGAGAACCTCACTGTGCGGACTGTCATATTGCTCCGTTTGTTGAGCAAGAAACTGGTGGAAAATATTTCCCAATAGATTTACCTAATAAGTATTCTCTATACAGATATTCAAAAGCACATGGAAACATTGCATGTCAATCATGCCATGAATCAACTCACGGTCTCTATTCATCAAGATTTGATGGTAAAGAAAAAAGCGTTGATGTGACAACACACGAACAAGCACTTCAATATTCTCCAGATGGTGAATATGCTGGTCCTGTAACATGTTCTGCTTGTCATACAGTAAATGATAAAGGTGTTCCATTACAACTTGCGCATACTGAATATGCAAAAGATTATTGGGCTTCTGTAACTTTAGCTCACTTCATGAGAGAAGGTGACCAAAAACTTTCTGTAGATGAATTGGTTAAAAAATATCCATTCAAAAAATCTTCAGAAGTCGTTAAAAAAGGGTGGAATTAATCCTTCCTTCTCGACTTTATCCCTCTCTTGAGGGGTAAATATTTCATCGTTTCAATATCAAAAAGTATTTTTGTTAAAGTGTATAATTTATAAATTTTAACAAATATATATAATCTAAAGGTATTTTCATGAAATCAAGCATATTTGCGTTAGCTACTCTACTTCTCTCAACACAGACATTACAAGCAGAACTTGTAAAAACAAACTTTCCTACAGGTGAATTACAATCAGAAACTAACTACCGTGATGGGAGTCGCTCTGATATGAGAAAAGGTATCAAAGAGGGTTTAGAAAAAAACTACTATGAAATGGGAAATATTGCATTTGAAGTGAATTATCTCAATAATGAACGAGATGGTGTTCTTAAATGGTATGATAAAGAGGGAAATCTTCTTTCTCAAACCACTTATCAACAAGGTAAAATAGTTGGTTTAGATGTAGAATATTACAAAAATAAGCAAATTAAACATAGTGTCATGTATGTAAACGACCAAAAAGAGGAGTTAGAAAAAGAGTATTTTGATAATAATCAACTCGCATTAGTAGTTCCATACATTCATGGTAAAAAAGAGGGGATACAAAAAGAATATACTTATGAAGGAAAACTTTATACAGAAGTAAATTATAAAAATAATTATAAAGAAGGTTTACAAACTTGGTATGATACTAAAGGTAATATCATAAAAACAGAACTTTTTAAAAAAGATAGACCCGTAGATGTCATGAAGAAAATGCAAACAGATTATGAGCATGAAAAAGTTATAATACAAGGGTTAAACTTTTCACCAAATAGACCTCAAAACTAAATAGCCAAAAAAGCTATCACGGATATACCAAGGAAATATATTGAAACAAAACGAATACTTAGAACTAGGTCTTATCAACTGCTTACGAGTTGATAGACATACACCACATGGGATATTTTTAATGTCACTTGATGGACATGATGTTTTACTTCCACAAGCGTATGTCACTGAGAATATGATTGTGGATTCTTTACTTGAAGTGTTTTTATACACTGATTCAGAAGATAGACTCATTGCTACGAATTTAAAACCAACTGCTATGCTTGATGAGTTTGCACTTTTTGAGGTTGTGGATGTTGCCTCTTTTGGAGCGTTTGTAAACTGGGGGCTTTTAAAAGATTTACTTGTTCCAAACATGTTTCAAAAAACACCTTTTAAAGTTGGAGAAAAAAGATTTCTCAAAGTTATCTATGATGAGAGAACGCATAGACTTGTTGGAACTGAGAAATTAGGCGATTTTTTTGACAAACGGGTAAAAGGTTTATCTGTCAATAAAGAGGCACAAATTTTGATTATCTCAAAAACACCACTTGGATTTAAGTGTATTGTTGAGGGAAAATATGAAGGGCTTATTTATCACAATGAGATTTTTGAAAATATCAATTTAGGTGATATAAAAACTGCTTATGTAAAAACAATCAGAAAAGATGGCAATATTGACCTTTCATTGCGTAAAACTGGCAGTAAACAAACAGGCAGTGCAACTGATAAAATTCTTGAACTTCTCAAAACAAATAAAGGTCTTTTACCGTATAACTATAAAAGTGATGCAGAACTTATAAAAGAAGTTTTTGGTTTAAGTAAAAAAGAGTTTAAACGCTCACTTACAACTTTACAAGAGAGTGAGAAAATTGAAATTAAAGATACTGGAATTTATCTAAAAGGTTGAGTTTTGGATAAAAAAACAAACATGTGTACTTGCCAAAAGAGTTAAAAAAGCTTATAAAATCCAATTAGAGGAATTCACTTGAGCATAAACCAAATACGAATGGCTTTCTATGCAACTTACTTCACAAACTATTATGGTCTTAAACTCAAAAGAGCTTCTAGTGTACAAGAAAAAAAACAACTGAGAATAGAATTCACCTCAAGAATTCTTAACCGCCTTAATATTGAAATACAAGTGATAAATAGAGAAAAACTTCCTCAAGATGGAAAATACTTACTTGTTTCAAATCATAGAAGCGTTGTTGACCCACTTATTATTGAATTTGCGACAAAAGATACAAATCTTTTTGGTCATTGGATTTCAAAAAAAGAGCTTTATAACTCTTTCTTTTTTGGTTTATTTGTAAGAAATGGTGGTGCTATACTTTTAGACCGAAAAGCCAAACAGATGGGTGGATTTTTTTCTGATATCAAAGAGTGCGTTAAAAGTGGAGATTCAATCTACATATTTCCAGAAGGAACTAGAAATACAAAAGAGGGTTTAGGAGAGTTTAAAGAGGGTTCTAAAATTATTGCACTTAAAAATCGTTTACCCATTCTACCTCTTTATATCCGTACAAATGCAAATAATACACTCATGGAAGCATTAAAAGGAAAAACTCAAAAAAGAGTTATTGAAGTAGTAATTGGTGATACAATAGATTATAAAGATAAATCTCTCTCTCTTGAAAATGCCTATAAACAACAATTTAACCTTCTATAAGACCGTGATTGTTAGAGGATAAAACATGAAACTTATAGTACAGCTCACATTGTTGTTAATTTTTTTAATTAATTTAAGTGGTTGTTATGTCGGATTTTTGTTTAAAATACCCCAATATCGTTATATAAGACATAGCCATGATTCTCATCATACAAGACATAGCCATAGCCATGATTCTCCTTATAGAAGATAGGTGAAAAATTAGTGATTAAATAAAAGGACTATCTCCTTTAAAGAATAATTATTTTTTCTGCTCACTTTTACTCCTAATGATGTAACCTCTTGTAGGAGCGTTTGCATCAATATTTCAAACCGAGTTTCAAGAACCTCGCTGAGTCCAATTTTAACACTATTTATATCTTCTGGAATTATCCCAAAAATAGTGATATTTGCTCTTTTCCCATGAAGCTCACATGCTTCTAGCATCTGCACTACCTCTACTTCATGGGCTGTATTTTTATATTTACTTGAGCCGAGTAATACATCTGAGGGGATTTTATAGATTGTTCCCACTGTATCATTTGCAGAGATGGTATCTATGATAAAAACATTGTCATACTCTAAAAAATACTCTACCAAATTAAACCCAAGTGTGCCACCATCAAGGAGTTCGACATCTGGAGCAAACTCAAAATTTTGCTTTAAATAGGCTATGGCAATTACCCCAATTCCATCATCACAAAAGAGTAAATTACCAATACCTATAATTATATTTTTTGCCATTTTTTAAAATGTTTTTATCTTATAGTGACTCAACTCTTTACCATCTGCATCTATCACATGCACTGCACATGCTAAACAAGGGTCAAAAGAGTGTAACACTTTTAACACTTCAAGCGGTTTGGAGGTGTCTTTTATCTTTAATCCAATTAAAGCCTCTTCATACGCACCTCGAAGACCATCAAAATTTTTGGGTGTAGCATTCCAAGTTGTGGGAGCAATCACCGAATAATTCTCTATTTTGGCATCTTTGATACTCACGAAATGGGATAAAACACCTCGAGGCACTTCCAAAAATGAACGCCCTTTTGTCTCTTTTTGGAGTTTTTCAAAATCGTATTTCACCCATGTATCTGTATCGTAATACTTAATATTTTGAATCAAACGGGAAACTAACTTAAAAATATATTCGCAAATATAAGCACTTTCAATCGCTCTTGCTCCATTTCTTCCAACCGTTGAGGATAAATCAAGAAGTTCTAAATCAGTGTCATGTAAAAATTCATCTACAAAAGATTTGATAAGTTTATTCCCTTTTGAGTAACTCACAAGCACCCGTGCCAAAGGTCCGCTCTCCATAGTTTTGCCATCGTATCGGGGTGCTTTTATCCATGAGTATTTATCATCATTTTTTGCAGTTTTGAGTGTTCTATCTTCATTTAAATCTGTATAACAAATTTCATTCTCTTTTGCATCACCGCTAAACCATGTACGGTCAATCTCTTCGGTTACTTTGGACGCATCAAACTCTGTAATATTGCTAAAATCATGATTATAAATTATTCCATTACAAAAAAGTCTTTGTTCTGCTTCAAACTCATAGCCACCTACACACAAAAAGTTTCCATTTGCTCTACCGATTCCTCCTTTTATCTCATCACGGTAGACTAGCGCAAGAAGTTTTGCATCGGGTAAATAGGCACGGTCAATGAACTCTTTTGCCTCTTTAATGATAAAAATATAATCATTAAGTCTTTGAGGATTGAGCATATCAGCGACACTTGTGACTCCGCCTACTACCAAAGTTTGAGGATGCGGTGTTTTTCCTCCAAAAATAGCTATAGCTTTAGAGATATTTGTTTGAAATTTTAATGCTTCTAAATAGTGTGAAATTAAAATAAGATTTTGTTCAGGGGTAAGTTTATAATCACTATGCCCCCAATATCCATTGGAAAATGGTCCAAGTTTTCCAGCTTTTACAAAATTACCCACTTTTGTAAGCACTGCTTCATAATCACTACTGTAGGGATTATTGTGGTATTTTTGTGCCTCTTGAGCTGTCAGTTTGGCAGATGCCAAAAGTGCACTTGTTACATCCACAAAATCCAAAGAATGCAGATGATAAAAATGGACAACATGGTCTTGAATAAAAAGTGCCATAGCGATTAAATCCCGAATAATCTCCGCATTTTTTGGAATCTCTAAAGAGTAAGCATCTTCGACACAGCTTATTGCTCCACGAAAATGGGAATTTGTACAAACTCCGCAAATTCTTCCCGCTAAAAGTCCAGCGTCTCGTGGGTCTCTGTTTTTGAGAATAATTTCAATCCCCCGAAAAAGCTGACCGCTTACAAAGGCTTCTTGGACAACTCCATGTGCATCGACTATAACTTCCGCTCTTAAATGCCCTTCAATTCTTGTAATTGGGTCAATTACGATTTTTTTCGTACTCATCACTTCTCCTCTTCTACATATTTTCTCTCATTTGCAAACTTATCAAAAAATCCAAGTTCCGTACAACCCATGCATCCATGTCCAGCTTGCACTGGCCAACTTGTGCCACTATTGAATTTCATGGTTGGACAATTTACATTTGCATACGGACCTTTACACCCCATCTCAAAAAGGCAATACCCTTTTTTAGCTCCACTATCGCCCCATTCTTGAACAAATTCGCCAAGTTCATAATGTCCTCGCCTTTCGCAATTGTCATGCACTCTTCCTTCATACGCCCATAGAGGACGATTAAATTTATCAAGTGGTGGCAACTCTTCAAACATGATATACGATAAAAGTGTTCCAACGATGTTCATAGGATTTGTTGGACATCCTGAAATATTGATAACATCAGTACGCTCAAGTGCAGTGCCTACGCCGACAGCACCTGTTGGATTAGGAGATGCTGCAACCACACCGCCATCAAAAGCACAACTTCCCACAGCTATCACAAGTTTTGCATCTTTTGCACATTTTTTTAAAAGCTCTATTCCTGTCTCCCCTTTTGGACCAATTCGTAGATATTTTCCATCCATCGCCAGAGGAACAGCACCCTCAACTATAAGGATATATTCCCCTTTTTGATTTTTAATAATATCTTCTAAAATTGTCTCACTTTGGTCACCACTTGCACTCATAAGAAGCTCATGGTAATCAAGTGAAATATAGTCAAAAATCAAATCTTCAATGGCAGGGTTTGTAGATTTGATAAAAGCTTCAGAGTTTCCGCTACAATCGGAGAGTTCAAGCCAAATAATTGGTACTTTGTTGAGTGTTTTTACCCCTTGTTCAACAACTTCTTCAAAATTTGGATGGAGTTGCATGTTTGCTGTTACCATAGATATCCAACTATTCACTTCGTGTTTGCCTATATCCAAAGATTCTAAAGCAAATTCAAGATTATCAGTTGTGAGGTTATTTCTTGGGTGGAGTGCATTAAACTTATCTATACGCTTTTGTGCCTGTGCTATCTCTTTTTCTCTTTTTATATCTTCTGGAGTTTTTCGTGGCATGTTTGGGTCGATGAGGTGCTGGGAATCTTGTATCACATTTGAAACCATCACTTTACATCTGCCACACACTCGTCCTGCTTGGGAAAAATTGGCAAGTTCAGAAAAAGAGGCAATGCCTGTTTGCGTGACAATATCCACCAAATCCTGATGATACACATGCTCACAACTACAAATAAGTCTCCCTCTTTCTCCAATAAGTCTGTTTTGGTAAAGGTAGTTTATATCAAGCGTATCACCACTATTTATGAGCGTTTCAATATATCCAACATCGACATTGGAATTTATCCCAATAAATCTAGTGAGTTTGTCATGGTTAATAAAATACTCATCTATTCTATTATCAGCTTTTGAGGTGATAAGCACTTTTTCATAGCCAGTTTTGAATTTTGGCGAGTTTACCTCAACTAAATCAAACTCTCCAACTTTAAGCATGTCAATAGTTACTTCGAGTTTAAAAGCTAAAAGTTCTTTGCCCAAAATATGAGATATTGCACAATCGGCTTGTAAAGTACATTCTTTTACATGCCCAGCCACAAAGGCAATCTCTGCAACCTCCGCACATTCTCCCACTGCATAGATATTTTTATCTTGGGTTTGCATAAAAAGGTTTGTCAGTATCCCTTTGTTGCATGGAACTATATCTCTAAGATTTTCAATATTTGGTTTTATCCCAGTCCCAAAAACTAAAAATAGATTTTCAATCTGAAATTTTTTAGTTTTTAAAAGTGTTATTTCCCCCTCATGTACCACATAATCAACTATCTCATCTTCATAAGAGATTCTAATTTTGCCCTTTTTTGTGTAACACTCTTCTATGGTTTTTATGGAGTCTATTGATAAATCTTTACTATAAAGATGACTGCCACGAAGCAGAAGAGTTATCTTCTCAACACGAGGCATTTCGTTTAAAGTCTCAAGCAATTCAAGCCCTATAGGACCGCTTCCTACTATCACTATTTCACGCCCTTTTAGACCAACTTTGATTATGTCACAATCATCCGCACTTCTAAATACAGCCGCATTTTTAATATGGCTAATATCAAAGAGCGAAATTGGGAGAGAACCTGTAGCAATAATAAGCTTGTCGTAACTAAACATAGCATTATCTGAAAATACCCGTTTACTCTCTTTGTCTATTTTATTGATTTTTTGATTTAACTCAAGTCTTACAGTCGGGTCAAGTGGCAAGGATATATCATCTATATTCTGCGTATTATCGACAAGATTACAAAGATGAATTCTGTCATAAGGAGGATGTTTTTCATCACTTAGAATCGTCACATCCAAACCATAGTTTTGCTTCTTAAGATTATTTGCTAAATACACTGCAGCGATACCACCACCTATAATTACTACTCGCATAAAAGTTTCCCCCCAAATAAAAATATTTCACTTCCTTCATTATAACTTTTTTATCCGTAGGTGATGCTTATCAGTTATCCCATGTTTCTTTGGTTATTTTTGGCGAAGATATTGGTGCTATAATAATGCATTTAAAAGATAAGGAGTGAATATGAAGACATGTGCTTCATTAGAAGAGGTAAGAGCAGAGATAGATAAAATAGATTTCAATTTAGTTGAGCTTATAGCCCAGAGAAGTCATTTAATTCGTCAAGCTGCTGGATTTAAAAATAGTATTGATGAAGTGAAAGCAAAAGATAGAATAGATTTTATTCTCCAAAGAGTGCGTCATCATGCTATAGAATTAGGAATATCACCAAACACTATCTCTGACCTTTTTACAATCATGATTGATGAAATGGTGGAAACAGAGATTTCAGAGTTTAGAAATAAAGAAGCATTTTAAATTTTATACAATTTAAAATAGTTTTGAGAATAATTGTATGCTAAAATATACCCAATTTTAATTAAAGGACAAAAAATGAAAATTCCATTTTTAATGATTTTTACTTCATTATACCTTGTAGCTTCCACAGCATTTATATCTTCAAGTGACTTAAAAGATAAACTCCAAAACAAAACACTTGTTTTACTCGATGTCACAGATGAACTAACTTATAAAGCAGGTCATATCCCAAATGCAGTTGGTGTGAATGTAGGTGATTTTAGACATCAAGTAGAAGCGTATCAATTGATGAACGATTCAAAAAGTATAGAAACTCTTGCACAATCGCTTGGAATTAATAACGATTCAGATATTGTAATTTATGGTCATGGCCAAGAAAAAGAGCTTCTAAAATCTAGTTATATTGCTTTAGCTCTTATTGTAAATGGCGCAAACAATGTATCTATTTTAGATGGTGGTTATGCTGATTGGTTGTTTGAAAATAAACAGTTGTCTTCAACAAAAACTCCAACAATTAAAAAAGGAAATTTTACTGCAAAATTTAATCCTAATATTTTAGTTGATTTAAAATATGTAAATGATTCTATTGGTAAAGTACCAATGTTAGAATCAAGACCTGCAAAATTTTATTATGGAGAAGAGCAATCTCAAGGTGTTCGTAGATTAGGGCATATTCCAAAAGCCATGACGAGTTTTTGGAAAGATAAATTTAATTCAGATGATACAGTATTAAATCAGAAAAAACTCAAATCTATTTACTTAGCAGAGCATAAATTAGACCCAAATAAAGAGGTTATTATTTATTGTACAGGTGGACTTGAAGCTTCTATGAATTGGTATATTGCATATAAAGAGCTTGGTTTTACAAATGTTAAACTTTATGATGCGTCCATGAAAGAATGGGGTAACAGAGATGATACACCAATGGAAATTACCCCAACACCAGCAAACAAATGAACAAATATCTTTCATATACACTAGAGGCGATAGCACTTATCGTCTTTGTGTCTATTGTCCCTTTACTTTTTCTTGTTGAAGATTCTACAAGTATTGTTTGGACTATGATTATTCCTCTTTTACCTATTGTTTTTATTACCATTGGATATGCAAATTGGAGAAATATTTGTCCACTAGCTTTTTTTTCAAAAATATCACAAACTCTTACATGGATACAAAAAAGAAAAGTACCTGTATGGTTTGAAGAGAATTTTTATTTTGTTCAATATGGAATACTTTTTTTTTCTTTTTCTTCACGACTTGTTTTTCTTAATTTTGAAAGCGTTTCTTTAGGATTTTTTTTCCTCTTTATTATTGCTTCTGCATTTATAGTCAATTTAATCTATACAGGGAAAAGTTGGTGTAACTTTTTTTGTCCTGTTGGTGTTGTTGAAAAAATATATTGTGGTTCTAATGCACACAAAAGTGACCAAAACTCTGCATGTAGCACTTGTAGTGCATGTAAATATAATTGTCCTGATATTGACATGGAAAGTAATTATTGGAAAGAGGGTGTAAATACTCAAAAAACATTTGTTTTTTACTCATTCAGTGGTCTTGTTTTAGGCTTTTATCTCTATTTTTATTTAAAATCTGGTTCATTTGAATATTACTTTTCGGGTGTGTGGGCGCACCAGAGCATCTCTATTTTTTCACCAGGATTTTTCTTTGCTCCTATTATCCCTTCAATTATTGCTGCACCAATTACTTTAGCAGTTTTTGCCATGCTAAGTTTTTATATTTTTAAATCAATTGAAAATTTTTTATGGCATAAAAATATTTTTAAAAATATTAGCTATGCAACACTCACACATAGAGTCAAAATGGTTGCATCTTTTGTTGCCTTTAATATTTTTTATGCATTTGCTGGTGCACCCGCATATAATCATTATCCAATACTATACGGATTCTTCCATTTTTTTGTTATTCTTATGTCTGCTATTGTTCTACATAGTGAATTTTTTAGAGAAGAAAGTTATTTTTTACAAGAAAGATTTGCTATCAAAATGATAAAAAAATGGGATTTCAATAAACCTATTCCTAGCAATTTAAAAGAGATTTATTATACATACATTAATGAAAACAAAAATACGCTAGATAAGCTTAAAACATATAAAGAAACTATTTTAGATTTACTTAAAGAGGGTATTTTAACAGAAGACAGCATGGTGATACTTGAAAAATTACGGGGTCAAATGGGTATTTCAGCAAAAGAGCATCTTGAAGTTATTCGAACAATAAAATTAAATAATGAATATCTTTTTGATACAAACATAGAAAAATCTATGGAGAAAAAATATCAAAGAAGTAGTTATAAAAAAATGATAGAAGATTCACTAGAAGAACATGTTGAGCTTAATACTGCTTTTGTTCAATCGCTACAAAAACAGTTTTGTATCACAGATGAAGTGCATAAAGAGATTATGGATAGTATCTTAAATAGCAATGAAAAACTTCATGCTGAAGTGCTCAATTTGCTCAAACAGATGAACTCCTTACGAAGATTACATAAGTCTATATTAAGCGATGGTTCTCGTGAGATATTCTTTTTGAAATACACTTTGAGAAATGAATTTAGTAAAATATCTACAGATTTATTTACGCTTTTACATATCATCTATAAAGATTATAATCTCGATATTAACAATTTACAAAATATGTTTCGATACAAAAATATTGGTCTTAAACTTGATTTAAATAGGAATATGCTTAATTTTATGGATGTGAAAATTGCTAATGCTATTTTTGAACTCAAAAAAGATTTTGATTCTATTAGAGAGCTTAAAGAAGTTTCAGACAATGAACCGATAATAAAATATCTTCTTGCCAATGAATCAACTGAAATAGCCGCGGCGGCTCTTTTATGTGCGATGGATTATAAAAAAGAGTTTTTTGAAAATGTTGATATGGATACATTTACACAATCAGAAAATCTTGAATTAAAAGCATTAGCATATAAAATTTTATTGCAAATAAATCAAATTACGACTTATGAACGGATGATGTATTTACATAATATCCCATTATTTGAAACCATTAAGTACCATGAACTCCATCTTTTAGCAAGCTCAACACAAACACTCTCTTTTGAACCTAATAGATATATCATAGAGCAGGGTGGCGTGGCACATACGCTCTTTATTATCACCTCTGGTCAAGTAAGTGTAGAGGTAGATGGTAAAGAAACTGGTCAACTTGGTGATGAAGATTATTTTGGTGCAGTTGCTATTTTAGCTGATACAAGAAGAGTGGCTTCGGTAAAATCACTAACGCATGTAACTATGCTTACACTCTCAAAAAATGCATTTAAAAAGTTTTTGTATGAAAATCCAAGAATTAGTATTAAGCTTATGAAAGAGGTGTTGTTGAAACTAATAGAGAAGCCAAAAGAGGTGTAAAACCTCTTTTTATTTATAACGATAAGTGATACGCCCTTTATCAAGAGAATATGGGGTTAATTCTAGTTTAACTTTGTCGCCTGGAAGTATTTTGATGTAGTGCATACGCATCTTACCTGCAATATGACATAAAATAATATGTCCGTTTTCTAGTTCAACACGAAATGTTGCATTTGGCAAAGCCTCTATAATCTTGCCATCTACTTCGATAACATCTGATTTAGCCATTCTAAGTCCTTCAAATTTCTCTAAGCAAGAGATAAAATTTCAGCTTTACCGTTGATAACTGCAACAGTATGCTCGTAATGTGAACCGCGTAAACCATCGGCACTGACAACATCCCATTTATTCTCTAAAATAAGTGGTTTTGTATCTTTTTGACATATCATGGGTTCCAAACAAAAAACCATTCCATTTTTTATTTTTGGTCCAGATTTTGCATTGTTACCATCGAGATAATTTGGAATTTCTGGTTCTTCATGTGGTTTTTTTCCAATTCCATGCCCACAAAAATTTCTCAAAGGAACAAAACCACGAGAAATAATAAACTTTTCCATTAAATGAGAAAGTTCTTTAAATCTCATCCCTTCTTGGATATTATTAATTGCATGATAAAGAGTATCTTTAGCACAAGCAATTAATGCTTCATCTTCTTGACTTATAGCTCCGACAGCAACTGTAATTGCAGCGTCACCAAACCAACCATCAAGTTCGGTACCAATATCAAAACCGATAACATCACCCTCTTGGAGCTTATAATCAGTTGGAATGCCATGAATAATAACTTGGTTAAGTGAAGTGCAAACTGCATTTGGAAAGCCGTAAAGACCTTTAAAAGAGGGCTTAGCACCATGGGAACGAACATAATCCTCTGCCATGGCATCAAGCTCTTTTAAGCTCATTCCAACTTTAGTATTTGCTCGAAGAAGTTCTAACGCACCACCAACAATTTTGTTGGCGGCTCTTAATTTTTCAATTTCAATAGGTTTTCTAAGCGCAATGGCCATTTCTATAGACCAACAGCACTGAGAGTTTCATATTTACTCATATATATTTGAGCTTCTATTTTTCTCATTGTATCAAGTGCAACTTGTACAACAATTAAAACAGCAGTTCCACCAAAGAAAAATGGAACACCCATCCCTTTAATAATCATAAATGGGAGTGTCGCAATAAGTCCAAGATATAAAGCACCCGTAAAAGTTAATCTACTTGCAGTCTCATTTAAAAACTCTTGTGTAGCGTTTCCTGTACGAATACCAGGGATAAATCCACCTTGTCTTTTGAGATTTTCTGAAATATCTTTTGCATTAAATGTAATTGAAGCATAAAAAAATGCAAAAAATACAACAAAAATAAATGTCAAAAAATTAAAAAAATAACTATTTGGATTTAAAAAATCTGCAATTACTTGAACTGTTGGATTAGTACTGCTTGATAAAATTGTCATAGGAAACATAAGTATTGCACTAGCAAAAATAACTGGAATAACTCCTGCTAAGTTCACTTTAATAGGAATATAGTTCATTATTCTTTTCTTTTGATTTTGTAACATAGTCTTTTTAGCATAAGTTACAGGTACACGACGCTCACCTAATTCTACATATATAATCACCGCTACAGTGCCAAAAATAAGTGCTAAAATTGCAAGCACTGTGAAAAAACTCATAGCACCCGTATTAACCATTGTAATTGTTTGACCTATTGCAGTTGGTAAAGCAGAAACAATACCAGCAAAAATGATGAGTGAAATACCATTACCAATACCACTTTGCGTTATTTGCTCACCAATCCACATAAGAAGCATAGTTCCAGCTAACATGGAAATAGCAGAGACTAAGATAAATGTATTATGGTCAGCCAAAATAGCACTATTACCAGTAGGACCTGTTAAACTCTGTAGTCCAACACTTACACCAACAGCCTGAATTAAAGTAATTACAATTGTAGCATAACGGATAATTTGCATATATTTTGTCATGCCATCTCTTTCTTTTTTCATTTGACCAAGAGAAGTAAATGTAGCAGCTAAGAGTTCCATAATAATTGATGCAGTGATGTAAGGCATAATACCTAGAGAGATAATGGAGAGTCTTGATATAGCATTTCCGCTAAACATGTTAAACATGCCAAGAGCGTCTGATTGGTGTGAATCGAAAAATGAAGCTATAACAGCAGTATCTACGCCAGGGACTGGCACATATGCCAGTAGGCGGTAGATAAATAAAAACCCTATTGTAATAAGTATCTTATTAACTAGATTTTTATTCACAACTATTTACCTGTTGTAGTAACATTTTCGTCTTTAATTTTTGATGCCAACTCTTTTGCGCTTGCACCAACTAATTTAACTTTTGTAACATTGTCAGAAACTCTGTAAACACTACGGATAGTTTCCATTGTGATTTCAGCAAGTTCAGCGATTACGCCAACTTTTTCTACATTAATTACGAACGGTTTTACAACTCGAGATGTAAAACCAATTTTTGGTAATCTTCTTGCAAGTGGAGTTTGTCCACCTTCGAAGTTTCTTTTTCTGCTACTACCGCTACGAGCAGTTTGCCCTTTTCCACCGCGTGTAGAAGTTTTACCCATACCCGAACCACAACCACGACCAACACGCTTTGTTGCATGTGTTGAACCTTCAGAAGGTGTTAAATTTTCAATACCCATTTTCTACCCTTTGATACGAGAAAGTGCTTCGATTGTAGCACGAACTAGTGTATTTGGATTGTTTGAACCTATAGATTTTGTTAGCATATCTTGAAAACCTGCAAGTTCAAGTACTGGACGAGCCGCACCACCTGAGATTAAACCAGTACCTTCAGATGCTGGTTTTAACAAAATTCTACTAGCATTATATTTATGCTCAATATCATGTGCAATTGTTGTACCTTTAATTTTAACCGTTGTTAAATTTTTAAAAGCGTTATCAACTGCCTTACGGATTGCATCTGGAACTTCTTTCGCTTTTCCAACGCCATATCCTACAGTCCCTTTTTTGTTACCAACTACAATAAGTGCAGTGAAACGAAAACGGCGACCACCTTTTACAACTTTTGTTACACGACCAATATTTACTATCGCTTCTTCAAACTCTTCTCTGTTAATTTCAACCATTATCAGCCCCTAAAACTTAATTTCGTTAGCACGAAGTGCATCACCAAATGCAGCAATAACGCCGTGATATTGGTAACCATTACGATCAAATACAATTGAAGATAAGCCAGCCTCTTTAAGTTTAGCAGCAAATGCCTCACCTAGTGCAGTTGCACCCTCTTTATTTACTCTATGGCCAATTGCTTTTGAATTAAGTGCAGCTAATGTTGTAGCACTTACATCATCAATAGCTTGTACACTTAAATAGCGGTTTGAACGAAATACAGAAACACGAGGAAGTACAGTACTGCCCGATATTTTTGCACGAACACGACGCTTTCGTTTTAAACGATTAGCTACTTTAGCTTTTAATACTTTTGCATTCATTTCTTAATCCCTTCCCTTATTTCTTAGAAGTTTTACCGGCTTTACGCGCGATAAATTCTTCCACATATTTAACACCTTTACCTTTATAAGGCTCTGGTGGACGGAATGAACGAATTTCAGCAGCAACTTGACCGAGAGTTTGTTTATCATGACTCTTTAAAGTAATAACATTTTTTTCTACAAGAGCATCAACGCCATCAGGTAATGGATAATTAATATCATGTGAAAACCCAAGTTGAAGATTCAATATTTTACCATTTACAGCAGCACGATAACCAACACCATTAATCTCTAGTTGTCTAGAATAACCTGTTACTAAACCATGAACAATATTTGCAGCTAACGCTCTATATGTACCCCAGAAAGCTCTATGCCCTCTAGCGTCTGATAAAGTAGCAAATGATAAAACATTTCCATCTATAGAAAATGAAACATTCCCTTGTGTATCTAAATCAACACTCTTAGCGCCTTTGCTAAACGATATAACATTTCCATTTGAACTAACACTTACATCAGAGCTAAATGCTACTGGTAATTTTCCAATTCTTGACATGTTATCTCCCTACCAAATCGTACACATAACTTCACCACCAATGCCAAGCTCATAAGCTTTGTCATTTGATAGAACGCCATGTGATGTGCTAACTATAATAATTCCGTAACCATTTTTAAATCGTTTAATCTCTTCTTTACCTTTGTATACACGACGACCAGGTTTAGAGATTCTTTTCATTTCATTAATCACAGTTTTACCTGCGTCATCATACTTGAGTACAACTTTGATAGTTTTTTTAACGCCGTCTTCAACAACATTACAACTTTCAAGATAACCTTTTTCTACTAAGATATTTGCCATAGCTTCAACACTCTTAGAGTGTACTAAAGTAGTAACACTTAATCTTCTCATACCAGCATTACGAACACGAGTTAACGCATCCGAAACTAAATCGTTTATCATAAATAAATTCCTTTTTTTGCAAATCTAAAAATATAGATTGCTAATTATTAGGAGTTTCTAATTGGATAGGCTGATGCCTACCAAGAAGACTTTCTAACACCTGGGATTAATCCCTCATTTGCCATTTTTCTAAAACAAATACGACAAATTCCAAAATCACGAAGTACTGAATGTGGACGACCACAGATTTGACATCTTGTGTATCCACGCACTTTAAACTTTGGTTCTCTTGCCGCTTTTGCAATCATAGATTTCTTAGCCATTAGTTACTCCCTTTAGTAAAAGGCATACCCATTTTCTCTAAAAGAGCAAAACCAGCCTTATCAGAATCAGCAGTTGTTACAACTGTTATATTCATACCATGAATTTGTGTGATTGAATCATAACTAATCTCTGGAAAAATCAATTGTTCTTGTAAACCAAAGTTATAGTTACCACGACCATCAAATCCATTTCTTGGAACACCACGGAAATCTTTTACACGAGGAAGTGCAATAGAAACCAAACGGTCTAAGAAGTTATACATGTTTTCACCACGAAGTGTAACACGAACACCAACTGGCATCCCTTCACGAACTTTAAAACCTGCAACAGATTTTTTAGCTATTACAGTAGTTGCTTTTTGACCAGCAATTTTTGTAATTGTATCTTCAATGTTTTGAATAAGTTTATTATCTTTCATAGCAAAACCAGTACCAACAGAGATAATAATTTTATCTACCTGAGGTGTTTGCATAGGATTTTTAATTCCTAAGTCAGCCTGTAATTCAGATTTTAAACCTAAATATTTATCTTTTAAACGAGCCATCTAATTATGCCTCCACTTTGCGTACATTTGAAGCATCTATAGGCATCTCTTTATTAACATGTCCACCTTTAGAATTTTCTTCAGTTGGTTTGATTGCTTTTTTAGCAATTTTACAACCCTCTACGATTACCTTGTTTTTCTTAGGCATAACTGCTAAAACAGTAGCCTTAGTCCCACGGTCATCGCCAGCGATAATTTCTACAGTATCACCTTTTTTAAACTTAAACTTTGCCATTAAACAACCTCCGGCGCAAGAGATACAATTTTCATAAATCCTGCGTAACGCACTTCACGACCAATAGGTCCAAAAATACGAGTACCGATAGGCTCTCTCTTGTCATCAAGTATAACCGCTGCGTTATCATCAAAACGGATTAAAGAGCCGTTTTCACGGTGAATCTCTTTTTTTGTTCTAACAATTACAGCTTTTACAACTTTTCCTTTTTTAACTTTACCAGTTGGAGCCGCTTTTTTTACAGAAGCGATAATAACATCGCCAACTGTAGCATAACGACGCTTTGAACCGCCAAGTACCTTAATACACATAATCTCTTTTGCACCTGTATTGTCAGCAACATTTAAACGAGTAAAACTTTGTATCATTACTCAGCTCCCACGACTACTGCTTTAAGTCTAAAAGATTTAGATTTAGAGAGGGGACGACATTCCAATGCAGTAATTTCATCACCCACTTTTAATTCATTACGCTCATCATGTACTAAGTACTTTTTGAAACGCTTTACAACTTTGTGGTAACGAGGATGCATTACACGGCGTTCAACAACGATAGAAACCGTTTTATCACCTGCAATTGTTACTACTTTACCTTGAATTTCACGCTTATGTGTCATCGCCGCCTCCTAGTTTGCTACTGCAGTAAGTGCAGTATTGATTCTTGCAATATCTTTTTTAGCAACACTTAATTCACTTGTGTTTGTTAATTGCATCATCTTTTGTTTCATTTTTAAAGTAAAAAGTTCAACTTTTTTTGCTTTAAGCATCGCTTGAAGTTCAGCTGAATTTTTATCTGCTAAATCAGAATATTTCATTGTTCATCTCCGCAGTGATTATTTTACATTTGAAAGGAAGTTTGTGGATAGCAAGAGTTAATGCTTCACGAGCAAGCTCTTCTGGAACACCAGCCATTTCAAAAATTATACGACCTGGTTTAATATTCATAACCCATTGGTCAACAGAACCTTTACCCTTACCCATACGAGTTTCAAGAGGTTTTGCAGTTAATGGTTTAGCTGGGAATACACGAATCCAAATCTTTCCAGCTCTTTTAATGTGACGAGTTGCAGAGATACGAGCCGATTCTATTTGACGAGAATTAATACGACCAGCTTCCACAGCTTTAAAAGCGATGTCACCAAAAGCTAACTTGTAGCCACTACGAGCATAACCACGGTTACGCCCTTTCATAACTTTACGAAATTTCGTTCTTTTTGGCATCAACATGATTATTCAGCCTTTTCGCTATCGCGTCTTGGAGCACGCTTAGGACGACGAGTAGTCTCTTTTTGTTGCTCTTCTTTTACTTCTGCTGGAATACCTTTAGTAAGTACTTCACCTTTGAATATCCACACTTTAACACCTATACAACCATAAGTTGTATGTGCTTCAGCAAAACCATAATCAATTTTTGCACGGAATGTATGTAAAGGTACACGACCCTCTAAATACCACTCAGTACGAGCCATTTCAGCACCACCTAAACGACCAGATACTGAAACTTTGATACCTTTAGCACCAGAGCGTTGTGCGCCTTGCATAACTTTTTTCATAGCACGACGGAAAGCAACACGGCGTTCAAGTTGCGTTGCTACATTTTCAGCTACAAGTTGTGCAGAAATTTGTGCTTTTTTCTCTTCTTTGATATTGATTGAAATTGGTTTGCCAACTAAAGATTGAAGAGCACTTTTAAGCTTTTCAATATCTGAGCCTTTTTTACCAATAATAATACCAGGACGAGCAGCAACAACTGTTACTCGCAATTTTTTAACAGTTCTTTCTATAATGATATTAGCAACACCAGCATAGTAAAGTTCTTTTTTTAAATATGTACGAATCTTATGATCTTCACCTAAATCTGCTGCTGCAGTTTTAAAGTTAGGAAACCAACGACTCTCCCAGTTACGATTGATACCAAGGCGTAAACCAATAGGATTAACTTTGTGACCCATATTATTTACCCTCTACTTCTACTAATATATGTGCTGTTGGTTTTCTAATACCTGATGCCATACCACGAGCTCGTGGACGAAAACGCTTCAATACTGGACCATTGTCAACACGACATGATGTGATAATACAATCTTCTGCTTCATTACCACTATTAGCAACTGCAGATGCAACCACTTTAGCGATAATTTTTGCTGCCTTATTTGGAGTAAATTCTAAAGCTGCTAATGCTTTTTCAGCATTCATACCTTGAATTTCTCTAGCAATAAGACGAGATTTCATAGGTGAAACACGGATAAATTTTAATAATGCTCTAGCCATTGCTTAACCTACCTTTTTCTGTACAGAACCTTTATGGCCCTTAAATGTACGAGTTGGTGCGAATTCACCTAATTTATAACCAACATGGTTCTCTGAAACATGCACAGGAACAAATTGACGACCATTATGAACATTAAAAGTAAAACCAATCATATCAGGTAGAACTGTACTTCTACGAGACCATGTTTTTATTGGTTTTTTATCACCAGCTGCTTTAGCGGTAACAATTTTTTTCATTAAATGATCATCAACAAATGGACCTTTTTTTACTGAACGAGCCATTGTTAACCTACCCTTTTTGAATTTGGTTTACGGCGAGTAATAATAAGTTTATCACTAGCTTTCTTAGTACGAGTTTTAGCACCTTTAGTTGGTTTACCCCAAGGAGTAACCGGATGACGACCTGGACCAGTTTTACCTTCACCACCACCATGCGGGTGATCAACTGGATTCATGGCAGAACCACGAGTTTGAGGACGAATACCCATATAACGAGAACGACCAGCTTTTGCGATAACAATATTAATATATTCTTCGTTACCAACAGTTCCAATAGTAGCTAAACACTCACCTAATACTAAACGCATTTCAGACGAAGGCATACGAAGTGAAACATATTTACCATCACGACCCATAATTTGAGCAGAAGTTCCAGCAGCACGAACCATTTGTCCGCCCTTGCCAACTTTTAACTCAATATTATGAATCACTGTACCTACAGGGATACTCATAAGTTTCATAGCATTTCCTGGTTTAACATCTAGACCAGATTCAGCAGAAGAAATTTTATCACCTACATTCAAACCTTTTGGTTGAAGTATATATCTTTTTTCACCATCTGCATAGTTAATAAGTGCGATACGGCAGTTACGGTATGGATCATACTCGATAGTAGCAACTATACCTTCGATACCAAATTTATCTCTTTTAAAATCGATAATACGGTAAAGTTTTTTAGCACCCGCTTCTTTATGACGAGAAGTGATACGACCATTATTATTACGACCCGCTTTAGCAGAAATTCTTACCAATAATGAACGAACACTAGCCTTAGCTGTAATATCACTATTATCAACATTTGTGTAAAAACGACGACTCGGTGTTGTTGGTTTATAAGTTTTCATTGCCATATTAAACCGCCAAACTTTCTATTTGTGCGCCTTCAGGTAATTTAACATAAAACTTTTTAAAGTTATTTTGTTTACCCGCCACACCACGGAATTTTTTTACTTTTCCGTTTTGATTCAATGAGTTAATGTTTGTCGGAACAATTCCAAAATACTCACGAAAGACCTCTTTAAGACCCATTTTTGTCATACGAGGAGATGTTTGAACAACTATCACACCATCTTCTTGCATACCTAGAGTCTTCTCTGTATATAATATAGATTTAATATCTGTAATATCTGCCATTACTTAGCCTCGCTTGTCAGAGTTTCCCATACCGCTTTTTCGATCACAACTGAACGATAATTTGCAGCTAAGAAAGCATTTAACTCATTTGATTCAATTACATATGAAGCAGCAATATTCTCAAATGCCAAATATGTTTGTTCATCTAAAATAGATTTTACTATCAATACATCTCTTTGATTAAGTTGTTTGAATATTGCATTTGCATCTCTTGTTTTACCAGATGTAACTTCAATACTATCAACAATAAAAAGCGTACCATTTTGAGCATGTTCATTTAAAGCAAAATGTAAAGCAAGTTTTTTTTGCTTTTTATTTACTTTTAAATCGTAATTACGGTTATTATTAGGACCGAATGCTTTACCACCACCAACAAATGTTGGAGCACGCTTGGAACCAGCACGACCACGACCTCCACCTTTTTGAGCCCATGGCTTTTTACCACCACCTCTTACTTCTGCACGAGTTAAAGCTGTTGCACTATTTGCTCTTTGAGCTGCTTGTGCTGATTTAACATAGAGGTATAAGTTATGAGGATTAATTCCAGCAAAACTCTCTGGTAATGCTAACTCAGAAGCTTTTTCCATTTTTTCATTTAGAATAATTGCATTCATTATTTAGCTACCTTTATACGACCTAAAGCACCGTTAGCTCCAGAAACTGAACCAATAACCACAAGGATTCTATTGTCAGCATCATAAGATACGATCTTGTTTTTAACACTTATTTGTGTATTTCCATATTGTCCAGGCATTTTCTTGCCCTTCATAACACGACCTGGCCACTCTTTTTGACCGATTGAACCTGTTCTACGACCCATTCTATGACCATGTTCAGCAGGACCACCACCAAAGTTCCATCGTACCATCGCACCAGTAAAACCACGACCTTTTGTGTTAAAAGAACTTTGTACTACATTAGCATTTGCTAATGGAGATAAATCTATATCACCAGCTTCAACATTTGCTACTTCTATTGTAGTAAAACGGTTAAACTCAGATGGAAGGCTGTATTTTTTTTGTTGCCCTTCAATTGGTTTATTTACTTTTTTACCATTGGAGTACGCTACAATCGCTGTACCTTCATTTACTTCACACACCTTAGCATCAAGAACTCTTAAAAGAGTAACAGGCTTACTAGGAACTGTAATCGTACGGCTCATGCCGATTTTTTCAACAATATATTCCACGATAGCCTCCTACTTATCCATAGAGCGAACTTCAACATCCACTTCCGGTGCAAGATCAAGTTTCATTAGAGAATCTACAGTTTCTGGCGTAGCAGAAACAATGTCTATAACTCTAGCGTGCATACGGATTTCAAATTGCTCACGAGATTTTTTGTTAACGTGAACTGATTTTAAAACTGTATATTTACGAATCTTTGTTGGCAAAGGTATCGGACCACGAATTGCAGCACCTGTACGCTTTACAGCCTCAACTATTGATGCAACAGATCTATCGAGTACACGATGATCATAAGCTTTCAATTTTAAACGAATTTTTTCCATGTTTTTCCTTCTAAAGAACTCGTCAGGTCAAGCCTAACTATATTAAGGGAGTGGAATTATAGCAAAACAAACTTTGAAATTCAAGTTTTTTGGGCGTTAAAAATGAAATTGTTCTTAATTTATTTCCTTTTAATAAGGAACATATATAATTGCAATATTCATTTATGAGGATATGAGATGGAATCATTACTTGAAGAACTTTATAAAACGGATTTACATGTCGAAAAGTATCATCAAAGGAAAGCTTTTTTAGAGGAAAAGAGTTATCAAATCAATGGTATAACCCACAGTGGAAAAACAAAACTTGTGAAGAACTATCTCCTCTCACTCAAAAAAAACTCTTATTTATATATTGATTGTCATGACATTAGAATTGATATTATTGATTTGAATCGAACACTTATGGATTTTTGTTCTAAAAATACAATTGATGTAATTGTACTTGATAATTATATTGAATCAATCAACTTGTTTACCATATCGCAATTGATTATTTGTTCACAAAAACATTATGAAATTGATTTTTTGGAATCTATTTGGCTCTATCCTTTAGATTATGAAGAATTTTTAGCGTATGAGCATAAATACGATTCGAGTGCTTTGAACCATTTTTTTAAACTTGGGGGATTTCCATCGATACATAAAGTGAATGCGGATGAGAGAACTTTATTTATTCAAAAAATTCTTCAATATACACTCACTGAAATAGAATTTGATATTTTATGTTTTTGTGCAAAAATGATGTCACAAAAAGTTTCACCTTATACAATCTATGAGCGACTCAAATTAACTAAAAAAATTTCAAAAGACAAACTCTATAAATTGTATGAAGAGTTACTTTTAAAAAGATATATTCATGAAGTACAAAAGATAAACAAACCAAAAGCAATAAAAAAAGTTTACCTTTGCGATATATCTTTAAAATCCGCACTCACAATTGATAAACATTTTGGAAGACTCTTTGAAAACATGGTATATTTAGAGTTATTAAAATCAAATATAGAGTGTTTTTATGATGATGGTATTGATTTTTATATCCCTTCTAAAGATGAACTTATCATGTGTATCCCATTTGCAGATGATAGAGCACTTTTTAAAAAAATAGAACAAATTGAATTCTTTATATTTACACAACAAATTAAAAAAGTTACAATAATTACCATGAATCGTGAAGGAAATATATCTCATCCTTTTTCAAAAGTTGAGATGATTCCTTTTGATATCTGGGCTTTAGGAGATTGAAATGGATAAACTTTGCGGTATAGATGAAGCTGGTCGTGGACCTATTGCAGGGGATTTGGTGATGGCTGGATGTATTTTGCATTCGCATGTAGATGGAGTTGATGATTCTAAAAAACTAAGTGAGAAAAAGAGAGAATTACTCTATCAAAAAATAATAAAAAACGCTACATATCATATTGTGAAATTTTCTCCAAAACAAATTGATGAGCAGGGTATTTCAAAATGTTTGGCAGATGGACTCAAACAGATTATGAAAAACCTTCCATGTGAAAGTTATTTATTTGATGGAAATACATCGTTTGGTGTCAAAGGTTTGCAAACCATGATAAAAGCTGATGGCAAAATTCCCCAAGTAAGTGCGGCCTCAATTTTGGCAAAAGTCACACATGATAGAGATATTTTGATAGAAGCAAAAAAATATCCAGAGTATCAGTTTGAAAAGCATAAAGGGTATGGTACAGCTTTACATGTGGAGATGATTAAAAAATATGGTTATTCTCAAATTCACAGAAAAAGTTATAAGCTCAAAGCACTTGAGCCTACACTGTTTTAAAAAACTATCTTTCCATCTTCTTGTAAACCTTGAATTATCTCTTTTGCTTTTACATGTCCTTTGTAAGCAGCTTTTCTGCAATAATCAAGTGCCGTGTCGTTATTGAGTTCACACCCAATCCCTTGGTCATATAAAAGCCCTAAATTATAAAGCCCTTCAGGTAAACCAGCTTGTGCAGCACGAGAAAAGCAGATAAAACACTTAGCATCATTTTGAATAACGCCATGCCCCTCTTTATAGAGCGTACCAAGATTATTAACACTCTCTGCATGACCTCGTTTAGCTCCCTCTTCGTACCAAAAAGCAGCTTCTGAATAGTTTTGTAAACATCCAAGACCTCGTTCAAACATGAGTGCTACTTCATACATGGCGGGGACAACCTCTCTTGTAGCAGCTTCTAGGTGGAGTTCATGTGCCTTAAACTGATTATGTGCTACACCACCAATCCCATTTTCATATAAAATTGCTAGGTTAAAAAGAGCATAAGGTTGTTTTGCTTCTGCGGCTTTTGTGTAGAGTTCAAGTGCTTTTAGCTCATTTTGCTCGCATCCTTGTGCTTTTTGGTACATGTAAGCCAAAGAAGTTTGTGCATCTGCATTCTCGAAATCCAAAAGTTTTGTGTAAAGCTCAAATGCTTTTTTAAAATCACCTGCATTATAAGCGTTATGTGCTTCTTGTATCATTTTACCTCATTTTCTGTTCTTATTGGTTGTCTATAAGTTGTTTTGTTATGTTTTTTTGCAGCTTTTGCTTTTCGGATTTTTTCTAATAAATCCTCTTTTGTGTCGAGATGATTTTCTCTAATTTTATATTCATCACTCCCATCTACTTCTTCATCATATTTCAAAATTTCAGGTACATAATCTTTAAATAATTCTTTTACATTTTTCTCATTCATTTTATACTCTTTCTTTGGATTATAGCAATTTTAAATAAAGATTGTAAAGCAACTCCCTTTTTTTAGTTCGCTTTTTAACTCAATTGTACCACCATGAAGATGCACGATTTTTTGTGTGATATAGAGTCCCAAACCAGTTCCATCCACTTTTGCTTGATATTGATTATTCAGTTGTGTAAAAGGTTTAAATAGTTTTTCCTGCTCTTCATGAGCGATTCCAATACCATTATCACATATTTGTATAAAAACTTGACCATCTTCTTTTTTGGACACAATAGAAATAGTTCCGTTTTGATGGCTAAATTTCACAGCATTAGAAAGCAAATTTACAATCGCTTGATTGAGCAATTGTTTATCGACTAATATGCAGTTTTCTTCAATACTTATGTTGAGTTTTATATTTTTATTATGGGCTTGAGGCTCAATTAAAACAACTATTTCTCGAAGAAAATTATTAAGATTAATATCTTGCTTATTTAATTGGATTTGGTCTGATTCTATTTTAGAAAAATTTAATATGCTATTTATAAGTCTTAAAAGATTGTTTCCAGAGATATTAATTTTTTCAATATAGGGTTTAATTTTTTCAGAAACATCTGCTTGTTTAAAAAGAATTTGTGAAAAACCTATAATTGAATTTAGAGGAGTTCGCAGTTCATGACTCATAGTGGACAAAAAGGCATCTTTAGCTTTTTGTGCAACATGCGCTTCTTTGAGTGCAAGTTCTAATTCTTGAGTACGCTCTTTGACTTTTTGTTCCAAAGATTGGTTTGCTTCATAAAGTTCTAAGCTTTTTTGTTCTAGGAGAGTCTCTGCTTCTTTTCTCGAAGCTCTTTCTCTCTCAAACCTTTTTATCCATGGATTATTTTCCATTAGCTTTTGATAATCTCTAAAAGTATTGGATTGCTGTCTTCTTGAATATTTACAACTATATTTTCATTATAATATTGTGCTACACCTAAAATTAAACCTTTTGCTAAATGTTGTAAAGATTTATTAGACATATACTCCATAATAAGTTTATTCTCTGTTTGAGTAACAACTCTAAATGAGGGTAAATCAGCATCAGGGTAGAGTTTTCGCACTTCAGGATGGATAATATTATCTACATGTGAAACAATATCAAAAACGGATGAAAATTTATTGATATTTGGATATAAACTTGCGAGTTTACCGAAGAGATACTCCCCGTATTTTTCTAATACTTCAACCAATTCAACTTTTTGTTTTTCACAAAGTGCAACAACCAAAGTCACCATCTCTTCAAAAGGATAATTCCCCGCTTGTGTGTAAACACCACTGAGCCCAGAATCCTCAATCATTCCATCAACTGCATCAAACCCATATCTATTTTCTACAAACTCGACAAACTCTGTAAAAACCATACCTTTCATCTTCCGCCCTTTTGAAAGCCCTAAATAACTGCTTTTCTATAATTGTATCTAAACAATTATTGATTTATTTCTAACTATAAGTTGAATTTGTATTCCTTCTTGTATTTTAAAGCTGGATGAAACTTGGATTAAGAACCTAGCATGTACTAGGTTCTTGTATCTATTTTGCAGATTTTAAAAGGTCTTCTCTTGGGAAAGTAAATGTCGATTTTCTTAGAACAAATATTTCATTTTCATGACCTACCGCATATGCACGGATAGTTATTGGGATTACAGTATCTTTTCTTGGATCATCTACAAGTGTTTCTGTTGTTCTTAAAACAACTATTTTTTTCTTTTTAATTCCAGGAACTGCACTAAATTTTTGTGTTGGTTTAACAATAATAATTTTACCTTCCATACCTTGTGGGGGGATAATTTCAAAGAAAAATTCTAATGCTTCATTTTCAGTATTTTGGAGTAAAAATTCATAGGCATTATCAACTTGAACTTTTCCATCAGCTATTTTACTAATAGAATAAAGACGATTCTCTTTATTGATATTTAAAAGCATATGCTCTTTTGTACTTCCCATAAATGCCAATATAGTTGCTATGAAAATAAGTAACCCAATATAAGCTAAAATTTTAGGGCGGAAATACTTCGTTTTCCCCTTTTGGTCAATTATCTCATATTCACTTGACCATGAAACCAGAGTTGGTTTGCCTTGTTTTGCCATAACAGTTGTACAAACATCAACACATTCTAAACAGTTGATACACTCTAATTGAAGCCCTTTACGAATATCAATATGAGTAGGACAAACGGCTACACAACTTTCACAGACAGCACATTCTGCACCTGGTTGGGCAGCTTGGAGCTCTTTTGGTTTTGAAAAAAGTTTATTATGATTGTCATCATAAATAATACCACCTCTATGTGGATCATACAAAGCCATAACGGTGTGCTCATCATAAAGAACTGATTGAACCCTTGAATAAGGGCAAACATAGACACAAAAGTTTTCTTGCAAGAAAACAATATCGTAAATCAAGAAAGCAGCAATTACGACAATCGTTCCAATTAAAGTGTAATGGTCAGACGGATTGGATAAATATGCGAAAAAGTCTTCAGGTGGAACAAAATACCATAATAAATCAGAAGCTGCTATAGTAGCAAATAAAAATGCTAGAGCAATAGCTATCCCTTTTTTTACTTTATTTTCCATTTTAGTCATATCTGGTTCTTGTTGCTTGTTTTTAATTCTTTTACGAAGACCTAAAACTGTTGTTTCAAGAAAATCACGATAGGCAACTCGAAATATTGTCTGAGGACATACCCAACCACAAAAAACCCGACCACCCAAAACAGTCATACCAAAGATAGTCAAAAACAAGAGCATCAGTAAAAACGGCATTAAATAAAGCTCTTGCATGTCAAATTGAATAAAAGCAAGGTGCAATTTCAATTTGTCAAAACTGAGTAAAAAGAAGTGATTGCCATTCACTTGAATCCATGGTAATATTAGTGTAAGTACTGTTGCAAATCCATAGACATAATAACGCTTGATTCTCCAAGGCACTGGTATCTCACTACTTTTTTCAGCTGTTTCACATCTACTCTTATCCTCTTTTGACCTTGCTTGATCGACATCTATTCTATCTTCTTTTTTAATTACCATTGTTTTCTCCAATTAATTAATTTGGACAAATAATCTTATCAATTACCTGTTTTTCTGCATTTTCATGAGTTTTAGATAGTAAAGACCCAAATGCGATTTGTTTTAATTCCCTTGATTCAATATAGTCTTTAAGGGAACTACGACTGACATGTAACTCTCGTGCCATTTCACTTACACTTTTTGACTCTTTGATAAAAGTTATTAGCTTATTGAAATGCTTGTCAAATTTAGAATTTGATTTGCTACCTAAAGGTCTCCCAATAAGCTTTTTTGACTCACTTTGTAGAGTTTGACGAAGCTGATCCATGAGACCTAAAACAAGCATAGAACTACTCTGTTGCGATATTATAACAGAGGGTTTAATAAAATGGACATTAAACTTATGTTTGAGTAAACAACTAAACATTTGAATAATATCTTCCATATCACTACTTAAAACCCACACATCAAAAACGAGAAGAGTGTCACCTTTATTATTTTGAAAATAATCAGTAACATTTTTACGCTCAGAAAGCCTTTTATTTTTTGAAGTGTAATCTATAAATTCATCATCTATGAAAATATTATTCGATAAAGCATACGAGTTTATAAACTGTAACTGCTCATGTGCTGCAGCAAAATTTTTATCTGAACGGATATAAGCAAGTACCATTAACGGATAAACTCCAATATTTTTTGAATTTAACCGTCATTGTACTCTTTATGACGATTTAAGTCAATATATTTTATTGTTTATTCGTCAAATACATTACATTTTTTATTTTTCAATGTACACTTCTAAAAAATTTTAATATAGTAGATAAAAAATGTTACATAAATATTAATTTATCAGTTTAGTCAAATTTAATCGCTAACATTGATGAGTATAACTAAATAATTATCACTTGGAGCATCTTCTAAAAACACCTGATTGATATAAAGATTAAACTTTTGCTTTTCTAAGATACAAGTAAGTTCTAAATTTTCAACCAAACCATTTTGGAATGTCAACGCAAATTCTTTCCACTCTGCTAATTCATTATTTTCAACTACTAGAGTTTGTATTTCATTTAAAAGAGTGTTTTTATTTCCAAAGCAATGATTAAAAAGTTCATTTGTTTCTAAGATAGTGTCATCTGTATCGATAATCGCTGTAATAAAAGGGATATTTTTTAGGATAGTTTTATATGATATATGAACTGCATGGGTTAATCTTTCATTGATATTTTTTTGTTGTAATAATTTCAACTCTTTGTCATTCTGAATTTTTGTTAAAACTTTTAAGAAGATGTGTAGCATCTTTTCTGGGTCAATAGGTTTGATTAAGAAATTCTCTACACCTATATCAATAGCAGTAACTAAATTTTGTGTATCACTATGTGCGGATATTACAATGGAATTGAGTTGTGGATTTATCTCTTTCATAAGAGTGAGCATGTCAAGTCCATTCATGATTGGCATGGAAATATCTGTAAGAACCAAATCTATATATTGCGCTCTTGCTTTGAAGATAGTAAATCCCTCTTCACCATTTTGGGCAATTCTAAAGTTTTTAATAAACTTACTTAATATTTTTATGGTTGCATTTCTTGCATCTTCATTATCTTCTACATAAAGTATTTCAATTTCTTTGGATAATTCATTGAGTTTTTTAAGTGTTTCTAACATTTTATAGTGTCCTTATTTTTGGGATTTTTAGAGTAAATTTGGTACCTATTGTATTAGTTTCAAAGGAGAGTTCACCTAAGAGTTGCTCTATTGTTATTTTTTTACAAATACAGAGTCCAAGACCTGTCCCTTGACCTTTTTCTTTTGTGGTAAAGTATGCTTCAAATATTTTATGTTGTATCGCTTGGGGAATACCACCTGCATTATCGCTAATAGTAATAAAAACAAATTCATCTGTTTGTTTTACATCTATCTCTATAATTTTTTTTGCTAAAATTTCGTCTGAAAATGCATCTTTTGCATTATTGATGATATTAATAACTACTTGTTTTAAATAGTTTTCATAGCTTCGTAATATAAGTGTAGGGTCGCAATTATTAATAAATTTGATATTTTTTTTAAAGAGTTGTGATTCGAGCATTTGTTGGATTGAATTAAAAGTTTTTTCGATAAAAAACTCTTCAATCTCTTGACTAGGCTTTGAAAACTCCATAAAATCAGTAATTGTTTGTGACATACTTGTTGTTAATTTAATAATTTTTGAAGCAGAACTTTCGATATCTTCATATTCTCCTTGTAATTTTGCTTCTAAAGATATATTTCCTGCTTCTAAATTAATTATATTTAAGGGTTGTCGCCATTGATGTGCTATGGAATTAATAATCTCTCCCACAGCAGCATGTGCTGATTGAGCTTGGATTAAGAGGTCTTTTTCCCTATTTTTTTCAACTTCTTGAGTTACTTTAGCTTCAAGTTCTTGTCTGTAGGTTATGAGTTCACTAATATCATGTCGCATTCCTAAAAACTCTATAATGTGATTTTTGTCATCTAAAATAGGGACAATAGTTGCATATACCCAATAGGATGAGCCATCTTTTGCTCTATTTTTTAAAATCCCTTTCCAAATTTGTTGTTTTAATAGCGTTTCCCAGAGCTCTTTATAGAAAGCTTTTGGCATGTCAGGATGCCTTACAATGTTATGATTTTTTCCTATGAGTTCCTCTTGTGTATAGTGTGATATTTTGCAAAATTCATCATTAACAGAGGTAATCTTGCCATATACATCAGTTGTAGATAAAATTGTGCTCGCTTCTATCGCTTTTTTGTACTCTTTGAGAAGTTTCATTTGTTTAATGATTTCACTTGTCTTTTGGGTAACTTTTTGTTCCAATGATATTTTATAGTTCATAAGTTCTGTAATGTCATGTCTGAAACTCACATATTCTTTAATGTTATTATTTTCATCTAAAATTGGTATTATCGTTGCATCAACCCAATAAAAACTTCCATCTTTTTTTTTATTTTGTACTTCCCCATGCCAAATTTTTTTCTTGTTAATTTTATGCCATAGTTCTTTAAATACGCTAGGATTCATAGAACCTCTAACTATATTATGGGATTGTCCTAGTAATTCCTCTTTTGCATAACCACTTATTCTGCAAAAGGCTTCATTGACATAAGTGATATTACCATCTAAATCTGTTTTTGAAACAATAGAACTATAATCTATCGCTTTTTGGTATTGTTTGTATAGAAATAAGTTCTCTTGTAACTCTTGTGATAATTTTATCTTTTTACCTATTTTATAGATTAAGCTTAAAAATTGTTTGCTATTAATTGGTTTGAGGAGATAACCATCAACACCCAATTTAATACTATCCATAAAATAGTACGATTCGTCATTCGCAGATATAATTAAAATTGGGATATCCGCATCAATTTCTCTAATTTTACTTATCATCTCTATACCGTTTAAGTTTGGCATATTTATATCTGTAATAATAAGGTCTATATGATTATTTTGAAATTTTTCAAATCCATCTTTACCATCAACCGCAATAATTATTTTCTTAAAAAATATTTTAAATAAAGTAATTGCAACTTCTCTAACGCTTTGGTCATCTTCTACATAAAGAAGTTCTAAATCTTGAGTGTATTGTTGTATTTTTATTGGGTCCATTGTTTTATTCCATTGTATTAATCTAAACTATCAGGATATCTTGTAACACTGATTTTTGTTGGAGATGTTTGAAACTCTTGATATTCATCTTGAAAGCCCTTTTTTTGAAAAAGAGTTTTAAGAGAATTATCTAATCCAAAAAGATAATTATATTTTTCTAGCAACGATTTTCTTGCTAAATCGTGAAAATTTTTATCTTCTAGTTGTTTTAAATAGCCTATCTTCATGCAGTTATCAATTTTCATTTGTAATTCTTTAATTTGCAAATAAGGTTTTAATATACAAACTGCTGATGCAATATTGCCTGTATCTCTATATTCAATTGCATTTTCCATCACCTTCTCAAATTTTTTATGAAATTGTTCAAAAATTGGTAAAAATGTTAAAAACATATGTTTTTCTATAAGGGTGTAAATATTTTGAATATCTTCTGATGCGATAAAATTTTCAAACTGATGTATTAAGTCTAAATGTTTTAACTCAGTTGTCGCATTTTGGGCATATTTAGGAAAGAGCAATAAAGAGATATAAGTAGTTCTCGCCTTTTGCATATTGTTTTCTTTTTGATAATTTAATGCTTTTGTATAAAGGTTCTTAGCTAAGTTATCAACTTTTGCATAAAGGAGTGTTTCTTTGAGAAAAGAAAATTGTTTTACAAGCATAAAATATTCTTCAAATTTTTGATGTTTGATATAGGTCTCTGCTTTAGAAAAAATGGCAGTATCAAAAAGTAATCGTTGTATTAAAGATTTTTTTTGAGGGATATTTTCATAAGTAGAGAGTATTTTTTTTGCTGTATCTTTACCTCGTAATGGGTCTTCTTCTAAGATTTTTTTTGCTTTTGCAAAAGTGATTTCCCATTGTTTTTCCAAGATTTCATACATCCCCAAACTTTGAATAATGTGATATTTATTGGCGAGTGCATAAGCCTTGGAAATATCATTTATTTCGATAACTTCTGCAAAACTAGCAATAATGTCATTTTGTAAAAAGAGGGTATCAAAACTTTTTTTACACTCCTCAAAATCCATAAAAGGTGCAACAAGAGTAATCGCTTGTTCGTGTTCATTTTTTGTAATCAAACATTTTGCTTTATCCAATACTTGGTTAAAGGCGAGTTTGAATTTCACAACGAGTTCATCTGTATATAAAAATGAGTTATATTCAAGAATCTCTTTGACTTTTTGGTATTCTTCTAATTTTAAGTGCAATGCAAATTCATCTTTTTTATTTTCCAAATCTATAGTGATAATGGTTGCATTGGTAAAACCTAAAATTAAAATATTTCCTGCAATATCCATGGAAGTGACACCATAATCTTCTAATTCTAAGGTTTTAATAATTGTATTGGTAAAAGGATTAAGAAGATAGACATGGTTATCTCGTGTTGCGATAATCAAAAACTGTTTATTTATAGATAAAACAACTTGAGTCACCCATTGCGTAAAAATAGCATGGCAGTGAATTATCTCATTTATGACACAGTCATAAATGATACTATTGCCATATCTATCAGCCATAAATAATTTTTTGTCATCATCAAAAAAAGATGCAAGTTCAATGGGATGTTTGTAATCAATATCAATAGCTATATCGTTGGTTAAATTCAGAAGAATGTTTTTTTTATTAAAGTAACTGACAAAAAGAAATTTATTTTGAGAAGAAAAGATAGCATAGGAACAATAATCTGCTTGATTATTAAAGACATATCGTGTAGTTTTTGTTTTGTGATTAAAGATATGTACTTTTCCCTTTGTGTCTGCACTCAGTATATAAGTGTCATTTTGGCAAAAGGTGGTAAAAATAATATTTTCTTCAAAAAAGTTTGACCGAGAGATAGGAATTATCCTCTCTTTATAAGTAGCTAAAGCTAAAATATTTTCCGCAGGTATAGCAATGGTATGAGTAGAGATACTAAACGCATTACAAAAAGGGTGTTTTTGTTCACCATCTTTTGTAAGTCTTGTTTTTGTAAGAAGAGTAAATGAGTTATCAAAAATGTAAATAATATTTTGTGCATCTATAATAAAAATAGTATCTTTACTAAATTTAACCTCTAAAACGGCGCTCTTTAATTTGAAATACTTGCGTGTAATATAGCCCATTCTAGTAAATCGTTATCATGTTATGTAATACCATTGTGAATATCCATATAATATTTTTAGACATTGTAGTATTTTAGTGTTGCAAATCTGTTGCAAAGTATTTAATTTCAAATAGAATTTTTATTTCTTATGTCCAAATGGAAGTTTCTTTTTTTGTCTAAAGTGTAGTCATATATTTACACTACTTCCAATCTATGAGAAAGAGGAAACTTACAAAACTATTTATAATAATTTTTTAATCCTATCATATTTGAACCCATATTTAAAAGTACCATATCAGCAATTACCAATGCCGCCATCGCTTCACAGACAATAGTTCCCCGAATAGCAACACATGGGTCATGTCTCCCTTTGAGGGAAAAATCAATCTCTTCATTCGTTGTTGTAACTGTGTGCTGTTCTTTAAAGATAGACGGAGTTGGTTTGAAGTAAACATTGACAATGATTGCATCACCATTACTGATACCGCCCAAAATTCCACCTGCATGATTAGACTCAAATCCAGAGGAGCGTATTTGGTCATTATTTTGTGAACCATGCAAAGATGCACTTAAAACTCCATCTCCAATTTCAACCGCTTTTACAGCATTTATTCCCATCATCGCATCTGCTAAAACCGCATCAAGTTTATAATAGAGTGGTTGTCCCAAGCCTTTTGGTGCACCTGTAATAAGAACTCTTGCAACGCCTCCAACAGAGTCATGATTATTTTTTGCTTCTAAAATTAAAGCTTTTTGCGCTTCCTCTTTATTTGCATCAAGCGAGTAGATAAGGCTCTCTTTTGCCGCTTGATAATCATAGTTTTGCGATTTGAGACCTGCTACTTCACTGAGTCCACTTTGGATTGAGATATTCAGCTCAAAAAGCATAAGTTTTGCTATTGCACCAGCGGCTACTCTTGCTGCAGTTTCTCTAGCAGAGGAGCGACCACCACCACGGTAATCCCTGATTCCATATTTATAAAAGTAGGTAAAATCGGCATGACCTGGGCGAAAAATATCTTTGATATTTGAGTAATCTTTTGATTTTTGATTGGTGTTGTAGATAATCATGGCAATTGGGGTTCCTGTGCTTTTACCCTCAAAAATACCACTTAATATTTCAACTTTATCATCCTCTTTTCTAGCAGTTTCAAATTCACTTTTGCCAGGTTTGCGTCTATCGAGTTCGCTTTGGATAAACGCTTCATCAAGTGTTAATCCAGCGGGTACACCATCAACCAAACATCCAATTGCAGTTCCATGTGATTCGCCAAAAGTGCTAAATCTGAATTTTTGTCCAAAATTATTCACTAACATCCTCCTCTTGTAACAATTTAACTGTAAGTTTTGCCGCTTCTTGTTGCGCTATTTTTTTGCTTTTCCCACTCGCTCTTGCGTATTCTTTGCCATCAATTACTACTGCTACTTCAAACTCTTTGAGATGGTCAGGTCCTCTACTTGCTATTACTTTATAGTCAGGGGTAATACCTAGTCTTGCTTGCGTTAATTCTTGTAGAGTTGTTTTAAAATCTCTAAAAAGATAATCAAGTGAAATCTCTTTATGATTTTTTTCTATAAGCCCAATAGCAATATCATTGACAACTTTTAAACCTGCTTCAAGATAAATAGCACCCATGAGAGCTTCAAAAGCGTTTGAAAGCAGAGATGCTTTTTCCCGTCCTCCATTATTTTCCTCTGCATTTGAGAGAAAAATATATCTGCCCAGATTGAGAGAACGAGCAAGTTTATCAAACCCACTTTCATTTACTAAAGAAGCTCGTATTTTTGAGAGTTTCCCCTCAGCTGATTTAGAAAACTTTGTAAATAAATATTCACCTACAATCAAGTCCAAAACAGCATCACCTAAAAATTCTAATCGCTCATTATCGTAGGGCTGCTTATAACTTTTGTGTGTCAGCGCTTCGATAAGGAGCTTTTTATCCTTAAATTCATACCTTAGCTTTTTTTCCAAAGCTCCAAGTTCACTTTCCATTTTTACCTTCCATAATCAAATCTTTTTCTTTTTGTGCGGCTTCTTTTGCAATTTTATCGCATCTTTCATTTTCTGTATGTCCGTCATGTCCACGCACCCAAATTCCATTGATTTTGTGTAGTTGAGAAACTTCGATATATCTCTTCCATAAATCAGGATTTTTAACCTGCTTAAAATCTCTTTTTATCCACCCTTTAAGCCATTCATTTATCCCTTTTATCACATACGATGAATCGGATATAACATCAACTTCACAAGGCTCTTTGAGTGCATACAAACCCTCGATTACCCCTAAAAGTTCCATGCGATTGTTAGTAGTATGAGATGCTGAACCAAAGAGGATTTTTTCACTTTTTCCGTATCTCAAGATTGTTCCAAAACCACCTGGACCAGGATTGCCTAGAGCGCTTCCATCACTGAAAAGAGTTATTTTCTTCACTAAAATCCCTATGATAATCTTTTGTTAAAGTGTATTCTATTCGTGATGTATCAATAGCATGACAGTTTGTGCAACGGTAAAATGCAAAAGGATAAACCCGCTTACAGCTTGTGCAGACATAATCAAAACGGATAGTTGCACTTGCTTTTTTCTTTAAATTTATCAAAATGTCAAATTCAAAAATAGAACTTTTTGTAGCCAAATCAACATCTCCACGAGCAGTATAAAGCTCCCGTAAATAGCCATTCTTCGCAATTATATCCAAATCCAAATCTTTTTTATCCACATGCCAAAGTATATCACTTAAGAGTTCACTTTGAGAGTTATCCAAATGTTTCCATGCAAGCTCAGGATTTACACGAAAGAGATACTCAAAAATCAAGTAGGTTAATTGATGAGAATTTTCATACAATTTTAATAATCTCTTTGTTTTTTCTTCTATAGAAATTTTTGTATCATGCAAAGTGGATAAGCACTTTAAATATACAGTATCAGCGGAGATATCTTTATGTAACTCTTTGAGTGGTTCTAACACTTCAAGCGCAGATTTATAATCTCTCATGTATTCATACACTAAAAGCAAATAATAAAGAACTTGTGGTGTTCGTGGATTATTTTTGAGAATTTCCAAAAATATCTGTTTGGCACGCTCTAAAAAACCTGCTTTAAAATAAGTTCTTCCCAACAAAAAGAGTGTTTCTTTGTAATTTTCTTCATTACATGATTGCAATAAAGCACTATATATCGTAATACATTTTTCGTAATCACCACTTTTAAAATAGGAGTGTGCTAAAAGTAACCAAGATTTTTCAGACAATTCACCAGCTCTGATGAGCACATTTAATTCATTATCTGAGGATAAAGCATTGAATTGTTTGAGAAATTTGTTTAAATGTCTATAATCTCTCTTACTCTTAAAAGTTCCCCACCAATAGGAGAAAAACGCAATAACAAAGATGATTACAAAGAAAATAATAACACTAAAAAGTGGGTCACGAAATTCTAAAAATAAACCATTCATTACTCATATACCACGATAGCATAATTATTTTTCAGATTGTAAAAAGTACAATTTGCACTAAATTCTAAATCTTTCATTTTTCCTAAATGGATAATGGAATCTTTTTTTACATAAATCCCATTTTCTTTAAAAAATTTTCTTATATTCACAAATTTCACATCTTCTACAAATTTATATTCAAACTCTTTATGCAATTTCATCTTGTCATAAGAAAATATTCGTTCATTGACATGCAGTTTGTCTGAAGCATATTTAATAGGTAAATGTCCTGAGAGGTCAGTTAAGAAAGGTTCTATGTGTTCATGTTTTTGAGGAAGTGTACTTTTTTGGACAAAAACATATTTGTTATTAAGTTTTAAATTAGGTGTGTCCTTCCAATATTTATAAGCTGGATTGGATACACCCAATTTCAAAGAAACTTCTCTCCAGAGCCAAAAAGAGTTGAGCGTATTGGGTAGATAAGAGATCAAATTTGGCTCCATAAGAGAATTTATTAGTGTCGATTATATAGTTTTTTCTTAAAGAGTTTTATTAAAACACTGCCACTACAACTTTAGTTACCAAAAATCCACCAATCACAAGCCATAAGAACATGACTCCTGCAGTATAAATAGGAGCTAAACCTAATCCTTTAAACTTCGCAAAAATAGTCCCCATACCAAGTGCAGTCATCGCCATGGTAAGTAAAAATGTATCTATATCATTTATAACTGCAACTATATTATTTGGTACTAATCCAAGAGAATTAAACCCCGCCATCCCAATAAAATAGACTGCAAACCATGGAATAACAAGTTGCACACCACCACGAGCTTTACCACTTCTCTTAGCTGTATAAGAGAGATAAAAACCCAAAGCAATCAGCATTGGAGCAATCATAATAACCCGTGTCATTTTGACAATAACCGCCGAATTTGCCATGTCAGCTGGAGCGCCTAAAATAGAAGCAGGAACTGCTACAACTTGTGCAACTTCATGGATAGTTCCACCCACATAAATACCAAATTCTTGAGGGCTCATGTGTAAAAATCCAGAAGCAGGTTCAATGATAGATGCGTATAAAATAGGATATAAAAACATCGAAATAGTTCCAAAAAGTACAACCATAGAAACTGCAACTGCAGTTTTGTAGCCCTCTGCTTTTAAAACAGGCTCTGTTGCCAAAACTGCTGCTGCTCCACAAACAGAAGCTCCAGAGGCTGTAAGCATTGCAGTATCTCTATCTAATTTAAAAGCTTTGATACCAAGATAAGTTCCAAGTATAAAAGTTGTGCTTAACATGATGAGTGAAACCATAAAACCATCTATTCCAACATCTGCAATTTGTTGAAAAGTGATACGAAATCCGTAAAAAACTATTGCAAATCTTAAAATCTTTTTACCCGAGAATGTGATACCCAGCCCCCATGCGTTAGGGATACGATTATTCATTGTGTTTGCATAAAAGATACCCATAACAATACCAATCACCAAAGGTGAAATTCCTAATGATTTGATAAAGCCTATATCTCCTATCATAGTAGCCGCTGCTGCAAAAATAGCAACAAAGATTATGCCACTAAGTGTATCCTTACGATTTTTCGCTGAAAACGCCATTTCTATTCCTTATTTAATGTTTTGTATAACAAAGAGATGAATTTACTTTTGTTATTTTTTGAAAATTAGAGAGGTGATTTTAGCATAAAGAGAATAAACTCTTCGCATTTATGCTAGAGGTGGTTGCGCATTTTGTAATCTTGCTTTTTTTTAGATATAATTCGCAACTTTTTTAGATTCAGGAATTGATATATGACAACTAGTTTTTTACTTATTGTTCAAATAGTTTTAGTTATAGTTCTTACTATAGCGGTACTATTACAAAAAAGCTCAAGCATTGGTCTTGGTGCATATAGTGGCTCAAATGAGTCTGTATTTGGAGCAAAAGGTCCAGCTAACTTTTTGGCAAAAACGACATTCATTTTAGGATTTTTATTTATTGTAAATACCATCACTTTAGGTTACATGTACGCTTCAGACAAAAGTAATTCTGTTGTTGATACCATGGTTGAGAGTACAAATGTTGTAGCTCCCGCTGTAATACAAACTCCTATAATAGAAACAAATACTACAAAATAGTTGCTTTTTTGCAACTGTTTTATCTTAAATCCAAAAAAATAAACTCTCTTATAATTCTCAAGAACTATTCTTTTTACTCCCCATTAAAATATTTCTTGCTACAATAACGACACTATTTTTGACATATAAAGGAAACAAAACATGCTAAATGAGATTTATAGCGAATGTGAAACAAAGATGAAATCAAGCATAGACCATATGCTAAGAGATTTTAAAACACTTAGAACAGGTAAAGTTACAATATCTGTTTTAGATAATGTAAAAATTGATTACTATGGAACTATGACAGCGCTTGACCAAGTTGGTTCAGTTATTGCAACTGATGCTACTACGATAGTTATAAACCCTTGGGAAAAGAATCTTTTATCCACGATAGATAGTGCTATTTCAAAAGCAAATATTGGTGTAAATCCAAATAATGATGGTGTTCAAATCAAACTCTTTTTTCCAGCTATGACAGTTGAGCAAAGAAAAGAATCGGTTAAGCAGATGAAAGGGATGGGTGAACATGCCAAAATTTCTATAAGAAATGACAGAAAAAATGCAAATGATAAAATCAAAAAACTTGAAAAAGATAAACTTATCACAGCTGATGAATCAAAAGTTGCACAAGATGTGATTCAAAAAACTACAGACAAACACGCATCAAATATTGAGCAAATTTTAAAAGATAAAGAAGTTGAAATACTAAAGGTTTAATGATGAATATCAAACAAATATACATGGACGCAAATGCTCTTTTAGAAGGGCATTTTAAACTCAGTAGTGGAAATCATTCACAGTTTTATCTTCAATCTGCAAAAGTTTTAGAAGACCCAAAAACTGCCAAATTACTCGCCGATGCATTAGCTCTACAGATAAAAGAAAGTGGGCTTGAAGTTGATACAGTTTGCGCTCCTGCACTTGGTGGGCTTATTGCTGGTTTTGCACTTGCTCAAGCTTTAGATGTTCGTTCTATCTTTGCTGAGAGAGTTAATGGCGAAATGAGTATCCGCCGTGGCTTTGAGATAAAAAAAGGTGAAAAAGTACTTATGTGCGAAGATATCATCACAACGGGTGGTTCTGCTATGGAAGCTGCTACAGTTGTAAAGAGTTTGGGTGGTGAGATTGTTGGTGTAGCAGCTTTGGCTAATCGTGGATTTTGTAAAAGAGAAAATAGTTCCGTTGAAACAAAAGCGAATTGTAAACTCCCTCAAGATATTCCATTTTTTGCTTTGGATGATTTTACTTTTGAGATATATGCAGCAGAAGTTTGTCCATTATGCAAAGATGGAAGTAAAGCCATTAAACCTGGTTCAAGAGGAAATTAACCTATGAAATATTTTCTCACGCTTTCATTTGCTTTCTTTATATCTTTTTGGCGGTGAGACAAATATTGATTTTTATAATGCTTCAGAAGCAATAAAATTGCCAAATAATTCAGAAATATTAACAAAAAAGATAAAAAAAGAATTAGTAAAAGTGCTTGAAAAAAAACCTGGAGAAATTAAAATAACATGAAAATATTAGTAATAGGCACGCCTAGCTTCATAGGTTTCCACTTGGCTAAAAAGCTTTTTGAGCGTGGTGATGAAATTGTAGGACTTGACAACATAAACGACTACTACGATGTAAATCTCAAGTATGCAAGATTGGCAGAACCGTTTGATGTCGTGGTAAACCTTGCCGCTCAAGCGGGCATGCACTACTCCATAGAAAACCCTCATGCTTACATAGAAAGTAATGTGATTTCTATGAATAAAAGAGTTGTAGCATAATGAATATTTTAGTAGTAATACCTGCTCGTGGAGGTTCAAAAGGAATTCCACGCAAAAATCTTAGACTTTTAAATGGCAAGCCATTGATTTATTATTCTATCAAAACAGCATTAACTTCAAAATATAATATTGATATATATGTATCAAGTGAAGATGATGAAATCCTACATTCAGCTACACAATTTGGAGCCAAAACGCATAAAAGGGATATTTCAATTGCTGATGATAAAAGTACACTTGACCCTGTTATTTACGCTTGTTATAGTTATGCAAAAGAGACTGAGAATAAAGAATATGACTACATAATTACTATGCAGCCAACTTCACCGCTTTTAAAAACATCTTCACTTGACAGTGCAATAGAAAAAGCTATATTAAATCATAATATTGAAACAATTATTGCCGCAAAAGATGATACACATCTTTCTTGGAGAAAGGAGTCTGATAAATTTTTACCAAACTATGAAAAACGAGTAAATCGTCAATATCTTACTCCAACCTTTACTGAAACAGGTGGATTTTTTATAACTCGAAAAGATATTATAACTCCAACGAATAGAATAGGAAAAAATGTAGAGCTTCATATACTTTCAAATGGTGAAGAGATAGATATTGATACTTATGAAGATTGGAATCTTTGCGAATATCACTTAAGAAGAAATCATATACTTTTCGTGGTAGTAGGTAATGAAGTTGTTGGGCTTGGACATGTATACAACACATTGTTATTAGCCAATGATATACTCAATCACAAAATCACATTTTTAGTTGACAAAGAAAGCCAACTAGCATACGAAAAAATAGCTTCTAAAAATTATCCTGTTTACATACAAGAAAATCAAAATATCATAGATGACATAAAAAAACTAAATCCTGACATAATAATTAATGATAGACTTGATACAGATGAAAGCTATATTTCTAAACTAAAAGAGCTAAAATTAAAAGTCATTAACTTTGAAGATTTAGGAGATGGAGCAAAAAAAGCAGATTTGGTTATTAATGCAATTTACCCCGAAAAACAAGTTCTTAAAAATCACTATTTTGGACATGATTATTTTATACTCAGGGATGAATTTATCTATTCAAAACAAAAAGAAATAAATAAAAAAGTAACAAATATACTTATTACTTTCGGTGGCGTAGATCCAAATAATTACACAAAAAAAGTTATAGAAACTATCTATGGGTATTGTCAAACTAATGGTATTTCAATCAGCGTCATTGCAGGCTTTGGATACAATAAATATGAAACTTTAGAAGAGTTTGAAAATATACATGTTGAAAAAAATGTAAATAATATTTCAAAGTATATGTTAGAAGCAGACTTGATTTTTACATCCGCTGGGCGAACAACCTATGAAATAGCGAGCACAGTGACACCTGCCATAGTTTTAGCACAAAACGAAAGAGAACTTACTCACTTTTTTGCATCGAGTGAATTTGGATTTTTAAATCTTGGACTTGGGTATAACATTTCAAATGAAGAGTTGCAAAAAAATTTTATAGAGTTGGTTGAATCCTATGAAAGTAGAGAGTATATGAGTGAACTGATGAAAAAAGTAAGTTTGAAAAATGGAAGAAAAACTGTTATAAAACTAATACAAAATTTAATAGAGGAATAAATATGAAATTAAAAGAGTTATTTAGCACAATAAACCCACATGAGATAAAGCTATACAAACCGTATGTTATAGCAGAAATTGGTGTAAATCATGAAGGTAGTATGGAACTAGCCAAAAGGCTTGTCGATGAAGCCAAAGTTGGTGGAGCAAATGCCGTTAAATTTCAAAGCTATAAAGCTGAAACTTTAGCTTCAAAAGATTCTCCATCGTATTGGGACACGACAAAAGAACCGACTACAAGTCAATATGAGCTATTTAAAAAACATGACAGTTTTTGGATAGATGAGATGCAAGAACTGAAAAACTATTGTGACACTGTTGGAATAGAGTTTATGAGCACACCGTTTGACATCGAATCAGCAGATTTTTTAAACAATATGATGGATGTTTATAAAATATCTTCATCAGATATTACAAATAAACCATTTATAGAATATATGTGTAAATTCAACAAACCTATTATTCTTTCAACTGGTGCAAGTAGTTTGCATGAGATACAAGAAGCAGTAAGCTGGATAGAAAAATTTGGTAACCCGTTGGCACTTCTTCATTGTGTTCTCAATTATCCAACCCCAGATAAAAATGCAAATTTAGGAATGATACTTGACTTAAAAGCAAAGTTTCCAAACAAAATCATAGGTTATAGTGACCATACATTACCAAATGACATGAAAGTATGTGAAATGGCTACTCTCCTTGGAAGTGTAATAATTGAAAAACACTTTACACATGACAAAACACTTCCAGGAAATGATCATTATCATGCGATGGATAAAGAAGATTTAAAATTATTTATAAAGAATCTTGAGCGAACTTTTGAAATACTTGGTGGTTTTAAAGTAGAAGCACTTGAAGATGAAGCACCTGCAAGAAATAATGCAAGAAGAAGTTTAGTAGCACTAAGAGACATTCCAAAAGGAAAAGTTATAGAAAAAGAAGACTTAACCTTTAAAAGACCAGCTCATGGTGTAAGTCCTAAATTTATCGATGAAGTGGTAGGAAAAGTCGCTTCTATAGATATAAAAGATGATGATGTTATCAAATGGAATATGATTTCATGAAACTAAACTCTCTAACAATCAAAAACTATAAAAGTATAAAAACTATTAACATCAAAGAGTTATCCAACTTTACTATATTTGCAGGTGCAAACGGTGTAGGTAAAAGTAATATTTTTGAAGCAATAGAGTTTTTTAAGTCTGCTATAGAACTTGGTGCAAGTAGTGCAATCAAGAAGTATGGAGGATATGACAATATACATAGTAGAAAAGCTAGAGGTGAAAATGCTAGAAAGTTTTCATTTGAGATTGATTTAGAGTTAGAGCACCACTACCTATTTAAATTTGAAATATTGTCTTTGGACAATGAGCCTTATTTCAAAGAGAGTTTTACCGTAGATGGTAAAGTAGTCGCAAAAAGAGATAAAGATAGTATCACAATCCATAAAGAACAAATAAACCTAAGTGTATCAAAAGAGCAAACAGTTTTGAATCTTGTAGCAAACGAAAGTAAAGAGTTTTTAGAGTTTATCAAGGCGATACAAAGATATACAATAGACCCAAACTTAGCAAGAGAACCTGATGATTTTACCTCCGATATAGTTCTTGATAAATATGCATCAAATATCACAACGGTATTATCAAACATAGAAAAGTATGATAAAGAGACAGTTTTAGAAATAGTAGAAACGATGCAACTACTAGTACCAAATCTTGAAAATATCTCTATAAAAAAAGAGAAACTTATCAACAAAATGGTTTCTACATTTAA
>CAMCYC010000006.1 GCA_945883795.1 Sulfurimonas crateris
GTTTGGAAATATACATCTGCTTCATGGCAGGTTTACTCTAGTTTGGCATCTTTGAAAAGCAGTATCCAAAATAATGCTCTTGAGCAAATAACAACTCTCTCTCATAGTGATGGGATTTGGGTATTTGCCGAGATAGGCACTTCTCTCAACTACCAAAAAAGCTCAAGAAGTAGCGACTATTTGCAATCATACACAAACAAATGGAACCTAAGCGGAACACAAGACGATATTCAAACTAGCACTCTTAGCTGTAGCGGAGTTGCACCAAAAAGCATCTGGAAATATCAAAACGGTTCATGGCAACTAAACACAAAAGTAAGCAATACTTTAGGTTTAAAAAGCTTTACAACTATAAATGCAAATGAGGGGTTTTGGGTGGAGTGTCAATAAGCATAAATAAAGAGATAAAAAGCAACAATTGGATAGTAAATTTAAAGGAGGTTTCTAATGCGTAAAGTAGAAAAAGATGCGAAAAAAGCCTCTTAAAATCAAACAAAATGCAAGAACCTATCAAAATTACAAAAATAGAATTTATACTATACCAATAAGTCAAGACAACATTTTGATAACATAGAGGAAGTATTATATTGCGCATCGATTCACAAATTTGTGAACGATAAAAAGAACCACAAAGCAAGATAAATGAATTTAGATTGTATGAGATTAACAATGATATAATTTTACAAAGTTTATTAGAGGGGTTTTTTATGCAAACGATTCAGTTCCAAATAGAAGATAATTTATATAATGAGCTAATTAACAAAGGTATCAATATTCAAGATGAGTTCAAAATAGCATTGGATAAAATCTTATATAAAAAAGAGTATCAAATAGCAAATGAGATAAAAAAAGGTTTGGAGGAAGTGGAATTATACAAAAAAGGGAATATTGAATTAGAAGGATTGGATAGTTTTTTAAACAGATTAGAAAATGCAAATTAAAACCACTCAAGAATTTCAAAAAAGTTTCATTAACCTAAGTAAAAAAGATAAATTTTTAATATCAGAAATGAGAGAGTTACAAAACGAACTACTTAAAAGCCATAATTTAGGCATTAATCTAGGCGGTAATACTTTTAAAATCAGACTTCAAAATAAATCAAACAATAAGGGGAAAAGTGGAGATTATAGAATCATCACTTATACAAAGCTAGAAGATACTATTTTATTGGTGTATATCTACTCAAAAAGCGATTTGGAAAACATATCAGACAATAAAATAAATGAAATAATCAAAGGTTACATAGCCTCAACATGAATGTCGAACCCTCACAATTTTAATAAAAGGGTAGAAGTTTCACGACCCCTTTAGGGTTGATTCCATTTTTGGAAATAATAAAGCGATAAAGTAATCAATAAAGGTGGTTTTTTAATAATGGGTAGCAATAGGTTACCAATGGGTAGATTTTTGTAAACTTAAAGTAGCTTAGAAAGTCCTATTTTTAGGGATTTATAGAGGTTTGAAATGTGGTGGACCCTCAGGGATTCGAACCCTGGGAGGTATTACCCTCGCCGGTTTTCAAGACCGGTGCGTTCGACCAACTCTGCCAAAGATCCACAATGTTTGTCTGTAAAAAGATATTATAAAATTGGAGGTGCCACCCAGATTTGAACTGGGGATAGCAGCTTTGCAGGCTGCGGCCTTACCACTTGGCGATGGCACCAGTCAATCAATTACCAATGGTGCCCGAGGCCGGATTTGAACCGGCACAGTATTACTACCGGGGGATTTTAAGTCCCCTGCGTCTACCGATTTCGCCACCCGGGCATTGGGTGTTTCAACAATTTATAATTTTAAATGGAGCGGGAAACGAGGTTCGAACTCGCGACCCCAACCTTGGCAAGGTTGTGCTCTACCACTGAGCTATTCCCGCATTTTTTACTCACTCTTATTAAGAGGACGGAATTGTAGCAGATAAAAAATCATTTGTAAAGGGTTTTTAGTAATTTTTTTTTAAAAATGATATAATCTCGTTTATAATATTATTGTATAAGGATTTTTATGAGAAGTGATACTATTAAAAAAGGGTTTGATAAAGCCCCTCATCGCTCACTTTTAAGAGCAACAGGCTTAAAAGATGAAGACTTTGACAAACCATTTATTGGGATAGCGAACAGTTACATAGATATTATTCCTGGACATTTCTTTTTGCATGAATATGGAGAAATAGTCAAAGTGGCTATTCGTGAAGCTGGTGGTGTTCCATTTGTTTTTAACACGATTGGTGTTGATGATGGGATTGCTATGGGACATGATGGGATGCTTTATTCTCTTCCTTCTCGTGAAATTATTGCAGATTCTATCGAAACCGTGATGAATGCACATAAACTCGATGCCATGATATGTATTCCAAATTGTGACAAAATTGTCCCTGGTATGATTATGGGCGCATTGCGTGTGAATGTTCCAACCGTTTTTGTCTCCGGTGGACCAATGCCTGCTGGACATAAAAAAGATGGAACTCCAATTGACCTTGCTACTGCATTTGAAGCAGTTGGAAAACATGCAGAGGGAAAAATAAGTGATGAAGAACTTTATGAAATAGAGTGTGAAGCTTGTCCTTCTGGGGGAAGTTGTTCTGGAATGTTTACCGCAAACTCTATGAATACACTTTGCGAAGCAATGGGAATTGCACTTCCTGGAAACGGAACGGTTCTTGCCATGACACCTGCTCGACTTGAAATGGTGAAAACTGCAGCTAAAAGAGTTGTAGAGATGGCAAAAGCAAACGATAGTAAATATAATCTTCGCAATGTTTTAAATGAAAAAGCGATTCATAATGCTTTTGTCGTTGATATGGCAATGGGTGGAAGTTCTAACACCGTACTGCACATGTTAGCTATTGCAAAAGAAGCAGAAGTTGATTTTCCAATTGAAAAAATTAATGAAATTGCAGATAATGTTTCCCATATTGCAAAAATTTCTCCATCACTATCCACTGTTCACATGGACGATATTAACCGTGCTGGTGGTGTGAATGCTGTCATGAAAGAGGTAAGTCGTAGAGGTGGACTTTTGCATCTTGATAATCCAACCGTCACTGGTGAGACTTTGGGTGAGAGAATCAAAGATGCTAAAATTTTAGATGAGACAATTATTCATACCAATGAAAATGCTTATTCTAAAGTTGGTGGACTTTCAATTTTATTTGGAAATCTTGCAACAGAGGGTGCAGTTGTAAAAACCGCAGGAATTACAGGAAATATGCGTCAATTTAAAGGTAAAGCAGTTTGTTTTAATTCACAACAACAAGCACTCGCAGGGATTATGGGTCATAAAGTAAAAAGTGGCGATGTTGTTGTTATCCGTTATGAAGGACCAAAAGGTGGACCTGGTATGCAAGAGATGTTGGCACCTACTTCACTTATCATGGGAATGGGACTTGGTGAAAGTGTTGCACTTATCACCGATGGTCGTTTTTCTGGAGCTACAAGAGGAGCAAGTATTGGGCATGTTTCTCCAGAGGCTGCTGAGGGTGGTTTGATTGCACTTATTGAAGATGGAGATGAGATAGAACTTGATGTAGATACACATTTACTTCAATTAAATGTATCTGATGCCGTTATAGAACAACGAAGAGAAAATTGGAAACCACATAAAAATGAAGTAAAATCTAAATGGTTAAAAAGATACGCATTATTAGTTTCAAACGCTTCTAATGGTGCTGTTTTAAAAACACAACTTTAAAAAGGAAATATTTTGAATGAAATTGCAATAAAACGAAATGGTGAGATTATTGACTTGCAAACTGCAAAAGAGTTGGGGTTTGAGGGGGAACAAGTTCTTCTTGATAACTCAGCTGATTCTTTAGAGGTTTTGCGTCATTCAACCGCTCACCTTATGGCTCAAGCTATAAAGTCACTCTATCCTGATGCAGAGTTTTATGTTGGACCAACTGTCAAAGAGGGTTTTTACTATGACTTTAAAACAAAAGAGGAGATTGGTGAGGGAGACCTCAAAACTATTGAAAAAGAGATGCTCTCTTTTGCTAAGAAAAAATATCCAATTGAAAAATATGAAATTTCAATGGCTGAAGCAAAAGAAAAATTTAAAGATGACCATCTTAAACTCGCTGTCATGGAAAGAATTCCAAGTGAGCGAGTTTCTATTTATAAGCAAGGAAACTTTGAAGATTTATGCCGTGGGCCACATTTACCCGATATTGGATTGATTCGTCATTTTAAACTCACAAAAATTGCAGGTGCTTATTTAGGAGGCGATTCCAAAAATGAGGTGCTTACTCGTATTTATGGAATTGCCTTTGCAGATAAAGAGTCACTCAAAGCCTATTTAGACCAAATGGCAGAAGCTGAAAAAAGAGACCATAGAAAACTTGGAAATGAGATGAAACTTTTTACATTCCGTGAAGAAGTTGGTGCAGGTTTTCCTCTTTGGCTTCCAGCAGGTGGAAGACTTCGTGCAAGATTAGAGAGTTTATTATTTAAAGCACACCGTAAAAGAGGCTACGAGCCAGTTCGTGGTCCAGAAATGCTTCGCTCAGATTTGTGGAAAACATCTGGACACTATCAAAATTATGGTGAAAACATGTATTTTACTAAGATTGATGAGATAGAATTTGGTGTAAAGCCGATGAACTGTGTGGGACATATTAAAGCTTACGAAGATGATTTACACTCATACCGTGATTTACCTATCAAATATTTTGAATACGGTGTTGTGCATCGTCATGAGATGACTGGTGCGTTGCATGGTCTTTTCCGTGTTCGTGAATTTACACAAGATGATGCACATATTTTTTGTACAGCAGAGCAGATAGAAGGTCAAATTATGGAAGTTGTTGATTTTGTTGATAAAATCATGTCGACTTTTGAATTTGACTATAAAATGATGATTTCAACAAAACCTGCAAAAGCTGTTGGTGATGATGCTGTTTGGGAAATTTCTACACAAGCACTTAAAAATGCAATGGATAAAAACTCTTTAGCATACGAAATAGATGAAGGTGGTGGAGCATTTTATGGTCCCAAAATTGATATTAAAATCACTGATGCAATAGGTCGTGAGTGGCAATGTGGCACAATTCAGCTTGATTTTAATCTTCCAGAAAGATTTAAGCTTGAATATAACGATGAAGGAAACAATAAAATCCAACCTGTTATGATTCATAGAGCAATTCTTGGGTCATTTGAGCGATTCATTGGAATCCTTACAGAACATTATGCTGGAGAGTTTCCAATGTTTATTGCTCCTACACAAGTAGCAATTATTCCAGTTGCAGACTCACATAAAGATTATGCTAAGGAATTATCAGATAAACTTATCAACTTCGGTGCTGATTCAGAGATATATTCTAAAAATGATTCTTTAAACAAAAGAATTAGAACAGCAGAAAAAACGCGTGTTCCTATGATAATTGTGATAGGTGATGAAGAGATTCAAAATAAAACTATAGCAATTAGAGACAGAAGAACAAGAGAACAATACAATCTAAGTGAGCAAGAGTTCTTGACACTTATACAAACTAAAATTAATGAGGTAAATTTTTGAACAAAAAAGACCGTGTCATCATGAATGACGATATCCGAGCAACAGAGTTACGATGTAATATAGATGGAGCAGAATCTTTAGGGATAGTTTCTATAGATATAGCTATGGCAAAAGCAAACGAATTAGGTTTAGATTTAGTTCTAATCGCTCCAGATGCAAAGCCACCTGTTGCCAAAATAATGGATTACGGTAAATATAAATACCAAGAAGAGAAAAAGCTTAAAGAACAAAGAAAAAATCAGACAAAAATAGATATTAAAGAAATTAAATTATCTGTTAAAATTGCTGAGAATGACATAGCTTATAAAGTAAAACATGCAAGAGAGTTCTTGTCTGAAGGTAAACATGTCAAATTTCGTGTATTTTTAAGAGGTCGTGAAATGGCTCATCCAGAAGCTGGTAAAGATGTGCTTATGAAAATTTGGCCTATGGTTGAAGATTTATGTACGATGGATAAACCTCCCCGTTTCGAAGGGCGTTATTACAACCTTTATGTGATTCCAAATAAGTAGAGTTTTAAAACTCTACTTAGTCACTTTCATTTTAATTTCGTCTTCTTTTATGTTTGCACTTACATATTTTACAACTACAACTTTTTCAGTTTCATTGATATACCATTCTGCAATATGTTCACTCTCTAGCGCATATAATTTATCAAAATCAATCTCACTATTTGGAATATAAAGATGCGAGTGTTTAATAGGATTTTGAAGTTTTAAGGCAGTCCATATAAGCCATAAAAGCGTTAGGACTGCAACACCACTTACTAATGATTCTTTATTGCCAATATCTAAAAAGAGTCCTGCAAAAGTTCCACCTAAAAATGTAAAGAAATAGGCTGCGGAATTAGAGATACCAAGAGCTGCACCTTTTTGGTGGACACGAGCAAATTTACTAATCATTGATTGAACTAATGGCTCCATCATGTTAAAACCCATAAAGAAAAACACCACACCAACAACAAAAATAGTGCTTGAAGTTGTAAAGCCCATGATTAAAAATGCCAATAAAAATAAAACGATAGAAACTAAAAATATTTGTTTAGGTATATTTTTTTTCTCACCCAAAATAGCAGCTGGTGCCATCGCTAAAAAGCCCGCTATCATGGCTGGTACATACGCCATCCAAAGTTCTGATTTTTGCCATCCAAATCCATATTCTGGTTTTGTGAGTAAAATTGGAATAAGTACAAATGCCATAGTCATAAGACCTTTTTGCATAGCATTTATGATAATCATATTTAAAAGATTATTATCTTTAAAAATATCGAGTGTTTTTACTTTGTCATGATAAGTATGTATGATTTTTGGAGGTGTTGGCACTTTTGTAAAAAGCAAAATAATACCAATTATTGCTAAACCAGCTGTCATTAAGAAAATAGTGCTAATTCCAAAAGCAGAAGCTATAACAGGTCCTAGAGCCATAGAAATCGCAAAACTAATCGCAATAAACCCACCCATCAAAGCCATGGCTTTGCCACGAATTTCTTCTTCAACCAAATCGGCAATCATGGCAGGAATAACTGAACCAATTGCACCAGCACCTTGGAGAAATCTACCAAACATAAGTGTATAAATATCTGTAGAATATGCACAGATAAGAGAACCAACCAAAAACATCAAAAGACCAACTAAAATAGTTGGTTTTCTCCCAATTTTATCACTCATGGTTCCAAAAGGAACTTGGAAAATTGCTTGAGTAAGTGCATAACCACCCACAATTATTCCAACCAACAAAGGTGTTGCACCATCCAATTCAAGTGCATAAACAGAAAGTACTGGTAAAACTAAAAATAAGCCTAAAAACCTTAGAAATAAGATAGTAGAAAGCGGCAAAACTTTTTTAAACATAGTAACCCTTTATAGTATAATTGCAAGATTATACTATAAAATATTATTACATATATATAAGGAAATTGAAATTGAAATTAGTTTTAGCTACATCTAATAAAGGTAAAGTAAAAGAGATAAAGGCACTGTATCACGAGCATGAAGTGATACCTTATAGTGAATTAATAGAAGAGTTTGAGATTGTTGAAGACGGTGGTAGCTTTAAAGAAAATGCACTTATAAAGGCTCGAGCTGTTTTTAAAGCTTTAGAAGATGAAGATATTATTGTGATAGCAGATGATAGTGGAATTAGTGTTGATATACTCGATGGTGAACCAGGAATTTATAGTGCAAGATATGCAGGTGAAAGTGCAACTGACAAAGATAATTTACAAAAAGTGATAGAAGAAATTAAAAAGAAAAATGTCACCTCATCTGTCGCTCACTACACAGCAGCCATTGCCATTGTGACAAATAAGAGTGAATTTAGTGTGCATGGTTGGATGTATGGAAAAGTGATTACAGAGATACAAGGTTCAGGCGGTTTTGGATATGACCCGATTTTTATTCCAAATGGGTATGATAAAACTTTGGGAGAATTGGAAAACGAGATAAAACAAAAACTATCTCACCGTTCAAAAGCATTACAACTTGCTCAAATTATTTTAAAAAGTTTATAAAGCTAAATTCCATCCTTGGAATTTTTAGTTTCTCAATTGATGGCACATCCTAACCATTCTCGCAAGTTTTTTACAAACTAAGCAATTGATTCACTGTAGCTATTACAACTGTGTTGTTTACAAAATTTTTATACTTATTTTGTAAAAAGCGAATTCTAATTTGTTTAAAAACAAATTTAATTTAATGTTATATTTATGAATAGTTTCCATGATAACTCCTTACACTATTTACAGAACACATATAGCAATTTTTATTCCACTAATTGAAAAAAATTAATAAAACTGCTCCAAATAAAATTCTGTAAATACCAAAAGAGATAAATGTAAACTTTTCTAAAAATACTAAAAAGAGTTTGATAGTCAAATAGGCTACAAGAAAAGAAACTACAAATCCAACTGCGAGAGTTACAAGATTTGTATCGCCAAACTCATGGTAATGTTTAAGTAAATCATAAGCCGTCACAGCACTCATAACAGGAAACGCAAGTAAAAAGCTAAATTCTGCACTTGCCTTTCTGCTAAGTCCTACAAGAAGTGCGCCTATAATGGTTGAACCTGCTCTACTTGTTCCAGGGATAAGGGCAAAGATTTGTGCGAACCCTATTATCATTGACTGTTTGAATGTCACTTGTTCTACATCATCTATTAAATGTGTTTCATTCGGAATAAAAAATTTCTCAACTATTAAAAAAACAATACCACCAATAATAAACATGATAGCAACTATTTGTATACTAAAAAGCTCTTTGATTTGGTGTGAAAAAATAAATCCAACGATGCCAATAGGCAAGAATGCTAAAAAAACTTTTGTCCATAAATCTATTTTTTTAAAAGTAAACTTTTCTTTATAATTAAAAATAACTGCCAAAATTGCAGCAAACTGTATAATTACTTCATAAGCCTTTGTGATATTATTTTGCTCAATACCCAAAAAATGGCTTGCAACAATAAGATGTCCAGTGGAAGAAATAGGTAAAAACTCTGTAAAACCTTCTATCACCCCTAATATAATTGAATCGAAAACTGTCATGCATACTCCTTTTTGCTTACACTCCTTAGCGATAACATTTGCTAAAAAATATTGTTATGGTATTTTAACATGGATAGATTCAAGGCAATGAATATAATTTTATCTTCTTCGCTTTTTTAAGTATAATAACTTCCTTAAAAAGGGGGAGAATTGATGAAAATAGCTCGATTTAGTAGAATTGGTTTTATTTTGGCAGCTGCTGGGAGTGCTGTAGGACTTGGCAATATTTGGAAGTTTCCATATATTACTGGTGAATATGGTGGTGGTGCTTTTGTTTTGATATATCTTTTTACTGTTTTGGTAATAGGTTTTTCTATTATGATAGCTGAGATGCTTATTGGATACATGGGAAGACGAGATAGCGTTACCTCCTTTGAAATTCTTGCACCTCATCATAAACAATTATGGAAATATGCTGGGTTTCAAGCTTTAGCTGGACTCTTTATCATGATTTATTATTCCGTAGTTATTGGGTGGATATTTAACTATATTGTTACTTCTTTATCTACTTTACCATCTACCGTTGCACAAGCAGAACAAACTTTTAATACTATGCTTCATGCAGATTTTTGGACACAATTTGAATACCATACCGTTGCATTTATTGGGATAACTTATGTTTTGACAAAAGGGATTAAAGGTGGTATTGAAAAAATGAATATGATTTTAATGCCCGCTTTGATGCTAATTTTGCTTGGGATGTTTGCGTATGCCTTAACCCTTGATACTTTTTCTCAAGCGTTTCATTTTATGTTTTTCCCTGATTGGTCAAAAATAGATTCTAATGCTTTTGTAGTGGCTGTGGGACATGCATTTTTTACACTTTCACTTGGCATGGGTGCTATGATGACTTATTCTGCATCTTTGGAAAAAAATTCAAATATTGTTCAGGCTGCTTTTTGGGTTGTATTTTTGGATACAACTATCGCTATTGTAGCGGGGCTTATGCTTTTTACTTTTTTGTATCAATATGGTGCTGGTCCTGCAAAAGGTCCGGGACTTGTTTTTATTTCTCTTCCTGCAGCATTTTATGAGATGGGAATAATTGGGAATATTTTTGCTGTTTTATTTTTTATCGCTTTGGCGTTTGCAGGGCTTACATCTGCTGTCTCTTTGGTTGAGCCTATGGTACAGTATTTTATAGATAGATTTAGTTGGAGTAGATTAAAAGCATCTATCATGATGGGATTATTCTTTTATCTTATTGGGATTTTTGCGATTTTATCTAATATTGAGGGTGCTTCAGAATATTTAACATGGGGTAATAAAAGTTTTTTTGATTGGGTTGATTATGTTACAGCGGCGATTATGCTTCCAATTGCTGGGCTTATCATGGCAGTATTCATTGGTTTTGTAATCGAAAAATCAAAAGTGGAATCTATTATGAAACCGCAACTTGGATTTGCTTTTGAGGCTTGGTATTTTAGTCTTCGTTATATCACACCTATTGCCATGTTTGTTGTGATGCTTAGTTTAATGGGAGTTTTATCATGAATGCAATTGAGCAAAAATGTAGAAATATTTTACTCAAAGAATCAATAGATTTAGATTCTAAGATAGATTTTGAGGTCAATGGTACACTTCATACTTTAAGTTTTGAATATATCATCGAGAGTTTTATGCAAGCCTCAGAAGAATCACAAGCAGTTTTTTTGGTTGCACTTGAAAAAGCTTTACATCTCAAAGAAAAGGGTGTAAGCCAGTTTTTTGAAAATATGGGGCAACTTCTTCTCATGACCCATTTATCAAATAAAATAGAAGTTTAAAAAAATAATTAAAGGTATATTAAAATGTCAAAACATCCTACACTTTTACAACAATTTCGCTCTTTTTGTTTTCAAAATAAACCCAAAAATTTTGAAGAAGCACTTCACTATTTTAGTATTTTTGGTGGCATGGGGTGGAATGTTGATTGCAGTAAACCTGTTACAGAAATTATAGAATCCAAACTTTTAAAAAACTATAGCTATATTCATGGCGACCTTACCAAAATTACGAACAGCGATAAAACAAGTCATGCACTTCTTTCTGGAGTTGCTATGGGAGATGGTCGGGTGCATTCCGCTTTGAAAAGAGCACGCATTTCCAGACAAGATGGTGAGACAGCTATTGAAACACTTTGTGAAAAAGGGCTACTTTCTATTGAACGCTCTCTTGAAGAACCGCCACATGAACAAAAAGTTGATGATAAACTGAGCTTCACACTCCCGTTTATCCGTTTTTGGTTTTCGTTTATTTCACCCTATTTTAAAGGGATAAAAGAGGGAAATTATAAAGAAGTTCAGGAGCAATTTGCTAAACGAGAAAATGGATTTTCTAATATAATTTTTGAAAAATTATCTCAAGAATTACTTAAAATGAGTTTTGTAGAAGACCCTATTATTGAGATTGGAAGTTATTGGGATAGAGATGTTGAGATAGATATTTTGGCAAAAACAGCTTCAGGTAAAATTATCGCTGGTGCTTGTAAATACTCAAATGCAAAAGCAAATAAAAACGAACTTACAAAGCTCAAAGAAAAATGTCAAATAGCACAGTTTACCCCTGATGTGTATGTACTTTTTTCAAAAAGCGGTTTTTCAAATGAACTCAAAGAGGAAAAAGGCTTAGATTTAAAACTTTTTACACTCAAACATTACAACAAATTTTTAGAAGATTTAAGCGAAAAAGATTTTTTAGTAAATACTGGAAAGAAATATTAATAACGCATGCTAAACGAACAAAAAGAGCAAATAAAAAAGAAAATTTTAGAGGATTTAGACTCTTTAAACCAAGAAATACTTGAGCTTTGCGAAAAAACAAAACCGATTCCACCTGATTGTTGTTTGGGGGATTTGCGTTTTGAGATGATGCATGAGCAAGATGTTTTTGAGAAAGTTTTACATGAAGCACAAATACGAGTCAATAAACTTAAATACGCTCTGAGTAAAGTGGACAAAGAGAGTTACGGTTTTTGCATGGAGTGTGAAGATGAGATTCTCTTTGCACGACTTTTAATCTTACCAGAATCATTATATTGCACTGAATGTGCATCAGGAAAATAACACTGAGGTTGCACCCGTTTCCTTGGTGCTTACCTTTTATCTTAATAAATGAACCACTTCATGAAATTAAGGTATCATAAAAGTTATCTATTATTTTGGCATCACCCAAATATGCCAAAACATCATCATCTTTAATTTCATGTTTATAATCTATAGAAGTAAACCAATTCCCTTCTGTTTTTAGGGCGATTAATTTCACATCAAACTGTTTTGATTCTATCTCTTGCAATGTTTTTGATACAAGATTTAATGGAACTAAAAATTTGATAATTCTCATACTATTGCTCAAGTCTATTTTTTCAAACTTTATATCTTCAACAAGACTTTTTACAAGCATTCTTCCTGCTATTTTTTCAGGATGAACCACTTTTGATGCTCCAATTTTTGCCAATATTTCCCCATGGGTTGTTGTGATTGCTTTGGCAATAATATTCCGATTTTTTAAATCTTTGAGAGCCATAACTGTTAAGATACTTGCTTCAATATCTTCACCAATACTTACAATAACTGTATCAAGATTATAAACACCAACCTCTTCTAACGCATGTTTATTGGTGCTATCAAGTACAAAAGCGTTGTCTATATATTCACTTATCTCTTCAATTCTTTGTTCATTGTGGTCGATAGCTATAACCGTAATATCTAATTTTGATAAGCTTTTTGCTATGTAATAGCCAAACTTTCCCAAACCTATAACTGCAATTGTTTTCATATGAGTATTCTCCCTTTTGGATATTTAAAATGTTTTGTTTTTGCCTTTCCCATTAACACAATTCCAAAGGCAAAAACACCTATTCTTCCTGCTAACATCAATACAACAATAATAGTTTTACCAAAAGTATCAAATTGTTGTGAAAAACTTAAAATATCTCCATTTCCAGTTGAAACACCAACTGTGGCAAAAGCGGAAACTACTTCAAAGAGTATTTTAATAAATGGTAATTCCTGTGTCTCAACTAAAAGTAATGTTGCCAAGAGAACTAAAAAAGAGGAAAATAAAATAATAGCTAATGCTTTATTTATTATTTTTTGCTCAATCGTTCTTTTAAATATATTTGGCTCTTGATTAGAATTATTTAAAATATACAAAACAGTAATAATTAAAATTGCCGCTGTAGTTATTTTTATCCCTCCAGCTGTACCTCCTTGACCTCCTCCTATCATCATAAAAATTGTTGAGAAAAAAAGTGAAGAATCTTTAAGTCCAGCCATGTCAATACTATTAAATCCGCTTGTTCTAAAATTTACAGAGAGAAAAAAACCATTTAAAATTTTCTCATACAAAGAAAACTCTCCAAAAGTTTTAGGATTATTCCATTCAATAGATAAAAAAAGAATCATTCCAGAAGCTATGAGAAAGAGAGTTCCATACATCATAATTCTCGTGTGTATCGTAAATCTTTTAGACAACTTTTTATTTTCATATATTTCAAGCAGGACAAAAAAACCCATCCCACCTAAAATAATTAAAGATGAGAGTGTTAAAAGAGCAATACTATCATGATGATAGCTCATCAAACTATCAGTAAAAAGTGAAAAACCTGCATTATTAAAGGCACTTATAGAGTGAAATATTCCATACCACAAAGCATGAGCAAAATCGTAATTGTTACTAAATTGCACAGTTAATATAATAGCACCCACAATCTCTATTGCAAAAACAAGAAAAAGGGTCTTTTTTACAAAAGAACCAACATGTAAATCTTGTAAATCCAAAGATTGTTGCATGACCCTTTTTTCTTCTATCGTTAAAGAATTTTTTAGAAAAAGAAAAAACACTGTAACAAGTGTCATGTAGCCTATTCCACCTATTTGGATAAGAAGTAAAATAACAAACTCGCCTAAAAATGTAAAATTTTCAGATGTACTTGTCACAATAAGACCTGTAACACAAGTAGCAGAAGCAGAGGTAAAAAGTGCATCTACAAAATAGAGTTCACCCACATGAAACATAGGAAGCATAAGCAAAAAAGCGCCAACGAGAATAATAATTAAATAACCATAAAATATAGTTTTTACATACTTGTGTTCCATAAAATCTTCCTCAATCTTTATGACAAGAAAATCTATAACCTATACCTGATTCTGTTTTTATATAGGTTGGTCTTGTGCTATTTTCTTCTATTTTTTTTCTTAAAGTATTCACATAAGTTCGAAGATATTGCATCTCATTTTGGTACCCAATACCCCAAACTTCTTTTAAAATCTGTTTGTGTGTCAGTGTTTTATTGGTATTGAGTAAAAAATATTTTAGCAACTCATATTCTATCGGAGTGAGTTTAAGCTTTTCTGCTTTAAAAAAAATATCTCGTGAGGCAATATTGAGTTCTATATCAGTGCAAATAATTTTGTCTAATATTTTTTCATCATGTGTATTTCTTCTAAGTGCTACTCTTAATCGTGCTAGGAGTTCATTTATAGAGAATGGTTTTGTAATATAATCGTCTGCACCTATATCAAGTGCATCAATAATCTCTTTTTCATCATGTCTTGCAGATACGACAATAATTGGGATTTTTGAAATCTCTCTAATTTGTTTGATAAACTCTTTGCCATCGCCATCAGGTAAACCTAAATCAACTATAAGTAAACTAGGATTGTGTGTTAAAAAGAGCATCATGGCACTTTTTTTATTTTCGCAAGAGATTGAACGAAATTTATACTCTTTGAGAGCAATCTCTAAAAGTTTTTTTACTGATATATCATCTTCTATAATTTGAATCAATTCATTCATATTAAATTTAATCTCTTTGTTATAGGAAGTTCCACTTCTATGGAAATACCATCATTTTTAGCTATTGCTTTAATGTCACCATTATGAAGTTTGACAATACTTTTACAAATAGCAAGTCCTATCCCACTCCCTGAAATATCATTCGTATCTTCTAAACGATAGAATTTATCAAAAATATTTTTTAATTTCGTTTTGTCTATATGCTCACTTTTATTAAATATCTCAATTTTAATGAAATTGTTAAAATAGATAATTTGAAGTTTTATTTTACTTCCATCGTTAGAATACTTGAGTGCATTATCCAAAAGGTTTGTAATAAGTTGTGTTAATAATGTATTGTCACCCCAATATAATCCCAAATCATCAATTTTTATATCAAGAAGTTCATCATGTTGTGTTTGTGAAAAGTCTTTTAAAACTACACCCAAAATATCTTCAAAATCACACCATTCATATTTGAGGTCTATATCATGACTATGCAATCTTGCACTATCAAGTAAATTTGTAATTAAGCGTTCCATTCTAAGCGAAGCATAATTAATATCTTCTAGTAAACTTCTTCTATCGTTTGCATTCATATTTTCATTTGATAAAACAAGGTTGATAGTTCCATGAATGGTAGATAATGGCGTTCTTAAGTCATGAGAAATAATATGTAAAAGGCTTTCTCTAAGCTCATTTTGTTTTGTTTGCATATGAAGATTTTTTGCTTGAACTGTAATAATCCAGCCTACTATAGCAAAGATAATAAAACTCCAAAGATAGAGTTCATTATGCACAGAAAAACTGTATAAAGGGGGAATATAAAGAAAATTAAAAAAAATCACACTCAAAAATGTTATAAAAATAGTAGCTTTCATATTGCCATGAATGGCAACAATAACCACAGGAATAATATGAATAAGTCCAATATTTATAATATCTAAAGAGTCACGAAAAAGATGGCTTATAAGTGTGATAACGACCAAAATTACAAACCCTTTTAAAAGATATGTATATTTTTGGTATCTTTTTTTTTCTATTTTCATTATGCTCTTGGTAACTTTATAATTAAAATTACTGACAAAATTATTAATATACTCAACATGATAATATGTGAAAATTCCATAGCTATACTTCTTTTTAAATGAGATATATGGCATTATAAAGCATAATATATTAATAATTTGTCAATAAATCTCAATAAATATCAAAAAAGTATAAAGATATGGTGATGTTCGAATTCTATTTTATTATAGTATAAGTCGCTTGTAAATTAATCAATAGCTTATATCAAGCCTATCATCAGTAGGTTCTATATCACCTACAATAGCTAAAGATGAATTTAAAAGATTAATAACACTATAAGTGAAAACCTTATAGTATATATTTAGTGATATTTTAAAATAAAGGTTGTTTTTTGAAAAATTTTACATATCTGGTTGTGAGTACAATGGTTTTAGCAGTTTTGTTGCAAGGGTGTGGTGATTCAGCGAGTGCTTCTACTCCTAGCGATACAATAGCGAGTAATACTTTTCATTCTAATGCTATTCATGCGCCATCTTTACCTAATGGTGTTGTAGTCCCAACATCAGAAATTGAAAATAGTGTGAATTAATCACACTATTTTTGAGGCTTATTTAAAATAAGCCCAAAAACTTTCATATCTTTTTACTTCTGTAATTCTCGGCATTGTTGCATCTACAACACTATTGTTTGTAGGTGCATACACATTCCACATATCATCTCTTAAAAGCATTATATAGACTAAACTTTTATTTTGAGCATTCAATGTTGTTGCTATTTGTTGCACTGTTTGTGTCTTATTGTTTGACATCAATATCCAACCTTCTGGAAAAAGGTTTTTGAAATTATTAGTAATTTCACTATCTTCATCAAATGGTAAAGAAATCTTTGTCTCTGCTTTTGTTTTTACCAAAATTCCTTCAAGTGGATTAATTGTTGAAAACTTTTGTATGAGAGAAGCTGGATTTCTAGCGGTATTGTTATCCCAAAATATCCAATTTTTTCCAAATTTAAATACTTTTTTTATATCGTTATTTATACCAAAAATTGATTCAAGCGTATTGTTTTGGTCACAAGTTGCTTGTATTTGTTGAATCTCTTCATTACATAAAGTTTTTGCAGATGGCAATGAGATATAAGTGTAACCATTATTGAGTGGTATTTCTATTTTTGGGTTTGATGAAATAGAATGGTATAACTCGTCTTTTGCTGTTTTATTGAGGAAAATATAACTGTATATATCTCCTGCAGCTTTATAACTTGCGGTTTTTATTACTCCATTATCTACAACAAAGGCACTATCTTGTGGATAACTATTATTAGTGAGAGTTAGAATAAGAGTATCATAACCGTCTACTGTTTTTCTTTGCCATGAGCCGATGTTGTAATCAAGGATAGTAGTATTCACATCTACTTCTAGGAGATTACCGCTGAGATTTCCTGAGCCTAGTACTACTATTTTTGATTCATCTTCATTTCGTAGTAAACCATACGAAAAATTATTTGCTATAGCATCATTGATAAAGGAATCCATGGAGTTATAAGTTGCTCCATTGACGAAAAATGTATCTTCTATTGAAAGTTCTTCACTCAAATATTTGACATACATTTTTTGAGATGTTGCATTTATATCTGTAAAGTTAAACACCATGTTGTTATTACTAAAGAGTGCTGTTGTTGCTGTATTATTTAACGGTGTTTCAAACTTCACTGTTTGAGTGAGATTTGATACTGGCGTTATATCTGTTGTATGTGTTACAACCCCTGCTGTATCTTTTATAATATTTTCTTCAGTGATTACATTTGATACTATAGAGTATCTTTCATACTCTACAACTTGAGAGATGCTTTCATTATTATACTCATTCCATGTATTCAAACTATAAAGGTTATTTGTCACATTAAGTGAACTTATTCCATCATAAATGGATTGTTCCTCTTTAGAAGTTATAGTGTGTATCTTTGAATTTTCTAGTACAACATTAAATTTTTGAGTTGTCGTATTATTACTCTCATCTGTTACTTGGATAAAAAATGAAGTTACACCTTCTATTGCACTATTTGGTGTGATAGTTAGTGTAATTGGAGTTGTATTGTACGATTCATAACTAATAATGCCACTAGGTGAATATGTATAACTTACAAGGCTATTTGTTTCATTTATTATCTCTAATCTCAAATCTCCTTGTGTATCATCGTCTATGTTAAACGATACGGTAAATGACTCAGCATTGATTGGTTTTACCCTATCATAAATTGTTGAGATTGTTGGTGGTGTAATATCACTTATGTCCTCTATCCAATTTTCTGCCAAAGCATCAATTGTTATCCCACTACTAGTTATAGCTGTTTTAAAAGCATCACTTCCATCATTCACTGTATGCAGTTTATGGTCGTTAAAGTTGTACCATGAAGAGATATTTCCAGTTGTATCATTAGTATCTACACGAACAGAAAAATTTTGGTTAATACTATAAATATAAGCACTCAAATTATTATCACCATTTGATAAATTATTTGAATTTGGAATACTTAAATTTTCACTATTGCCATCAACCCCTACAAGTTGGATATTTGTAATAGTATGTTCAGATAGAGCAACATTTATAAAATTTACAGAAACAACTTTGGATAATATGCTTTTTGGAAAAGGATTACTATTAGTCGTACTATCACCAAATTGCCCAACACTATTATTTCCCCAAGCCCAAATTGTTTCATCAGTCTTAAGAGCTACTGTATATTTATATCCAGCACTTACTGTTTTCCAATTAATGTCACTACCTATTTGTGTTGGGACATATGTATCAGTAGTTGTTCCATCTCCAAGCTCTCCATCACTATTATTTCCCCAAGCCCAAAGTGTTCCATCATTTTTTATCGCTAGTCTATGATAATATCCTGCGGTTATACTTTTCCAATTGATATCAGTTCCAATTTGCGTTGGTACTATTGTAGAATAAGTTCCATTCCCAACTGCTATGCCATAACCATTATAACCCCATGCCCAAAGAGTTCCATTGTTTTTTATGGCTATTGTATAATAATACCCAGCTTCTACACTCTTCCAATTCGTATCAGTTCCAATTTGAGTTGGTATATATTTACTCGTATAAGTTCCATCTCCAAGTTGTCCATAATCATTATAACCCCAAGTCCAAAGTGTTCCATCACTTTTTATCCCTATTGCATGGGAATGCCCCGCATTAATAGTTGTCCATGTTGTATCACTTTGTATTTGTGTTGGCACTAATTTAGTTGTAGTAGTTCCATCACCAAGTTGACCATAACCATTATAACCCCATGCCCAAAGAGTTCCATTATTTTTGAGAGCTATCGTAAAATGTTCTCCCACGACTACTCTTGCCCAATTTGTATCTGTTCCCACTTTTGTTGGGACTAATTTATTTGTATGAGTTGCATCTCCAAGTTGTCCATGACTATTATCTCCCCATCCCCAAAGTGTTCCATCTTTTTTTATTGCCATATTATGATAATATCCAAAATTCACACTTGACCAATTTGTATCAGTTCCTATTTGTGTTGGGACATATTTATCAGTAGTTGTCCCATCTCCAAGTTGTCCATAAGCATTATATCCCCATGCCCAAAGTGTACCGTTTGATTGAATCCATGCACTAGATTCACCACCTGCAACTAGAGTGCTTGTATTTGTATCAAGTGTTAAAATTATCGGAGTATTTATCCAATTTTCTGAAGATGCATCAATTGTAAAAGAGTTTGTATCTGTTGTGATAGTTTTGAAGAAATCTGCACTAGAAGCTCTAATTTGGTAAAGTTTAGAATCTGTAAAGTTATACCACCAAATACTATTATCAGATAACACTAATTTAACGGCATACGACTGATTATAACTTACCGTTGTTGTAGTTGCAGAGAGTAATGTTTCTGCACCAGTTGAATCTATTATAAATATTTTACTTATCCAATTATCTACTGGTGCATTTGTTATTTGTACTGTCAGAATGACACTATCTTCATGTTCTACAGCACCAATATCACAACCATCTGTTTGTGTTCTGCTAATTCCTAGCTCATCAACACTTATAATATTTCCAAGTAAATCAAGACAATTTGATTTATTTACAATAAAACTACTGAGAACTACAGGATGAACAGGCAATGTACTCATTGTATCTAAACCATAAATAACCTCATCACTTACATTGACATCTTCTATTCCATTCACATCAGTTGCATAGAAGTTTGCATCTATTGAACCAATAATATTATTGCCATAAGAATGAAGATTTCCGTAAATATTTGAAGAGTTTTTTGTAACAATTGAATTGTTCATGTTAAGCGTTGCTTGAGAATTATAAATAGCTCCACCATTTGTTGCAATGTTATATGCAATAGTAGAATGGGAAATATTTGCATCTCCAGAATTAACAAAAATACCACCACCTGCAGAGGCACTATTTGTAGAGATTGTAGAGTTCAAAAGACTAAGTGAGCCATCACTATAAATTGCTCCACCACTAGAATTAACAAAAATACCACTGCCTGAAATTGTAGAGTTCAAAACACTAAGTGAAGTACTATCTGTTGCATTATTATCATGAAAAGTAGAACTTATTATTTCTAAAGATGCTGAGGTGTTGTTATAAATTGCTCCACCATTTGCGTAATTTACCAAGTTATGTCTAAAGAGAGATTTCTCAATCCTCAAAGTACCATTATTAGAGATTGCTCCACCATGAGTTTGTGGTGCACCATAACCATGCTGAAAAATCAAGCCTCTTAGTTTTACCGTTGCACCATTTTCTATAATAAAGAGTTGATGGCTATTATCTCCATTTAAAACAACACTGCCATACAAAGTTGCCTCTATTGTAATATTTTTATCAATCGTAATAGTTCGATTTAAATCTATAGTTCCAGATGAAGAGATTTTAATTGTACCACCATCACTCACATTACTCAAACCATTCTCCAACTCTTCTTGAGAAATACCAATTTCAATCAAAGAGGAGATGTTTGTATCTTCAGCATAAATGATAAATTTTGGTACATAATTACTAAAATCTCCAAGCTGTCCATAACTATTATTTCCCCAAGCCCATAAGGTTGCATTACTCTTGATTGCTACCGTATGATATTCTCCCGCAGTTACACTTGCCCAAGAAGTATCTATTCCTATTTGCGTTGGGATATTTTTATTTGTCGTACTGCCATCTCCAAGTTGTCCATAATAGTTATTTCCCCATGCCCACAATGTTCCATCATTCTTGATTGCTACTGTATGGTAGACTCCAGCAGTTGCACTTTTCCAAGAACTATCTGTTCCTATTTGCATTGGAACATTTTTATTTGTACTACTAGTAGTTCCATCTCCAAGTTGTCCATAACTATTATTTCCCCAAGCCCACAATGTGCTATCATTTTTGATTGCTACTGTATGATATTCTCCTGCAGTGACACTTTTCCAAGAAGTATCTGTTCCTATTTGCGTTGGGAGATATTTTGTAGTAGTAGTTCCATCTCCAAGTTGTCCATAAGCATTATATCCGCAAGCCCACAATGTTCCATCATTCTTGATTGCTACTGTATGATACACTCCCGCAGTTACACTTTTCCAAGAACTATCTGTTCCTATTTGCGTTGGAACATTTTTATTGGTCGTAGTGCCATCTCCAAGTTCTCCATAACTATTATTTCCCCAAGCCCACAATATTCCATTATTTTTGATTGCTACTGTATGAAAATATCCTGCAGTTACACTTTCCCAAGAAGTATCTATTCCTATTTGCGTTGGGACATTTTTATTTGTCGTAGTGCCATCGCCAAGTTCTCCATAATAGTTATTTCCCCATGCCCACAATGTTCCATCATTCTTGATTGCTACTGTATGATACACTCCTGTAGTGACACTTTTCCAAGAAGTATCTGTTCCTATTTGGGTTGGGAGATATTTTGTAGTAGTAGTGCCATCGCCAAGTTGTCCATAATAGTTATATCCCCAAGCCCACAATGTTCCATCATTTTTGATTGCTACTGTATGATACACTCCCGCAGTTACGCTTTTCCAAAAAGTATTTGTTCCTATTTGCGTTGGGAAATTTTTATTGGTCGTAGTAGTAGTTCCATTGCCAAGCTGTCCATAATCATTTTTTCCCCAAGTATACAAAGAGATGGAAGTCCCATTATTTTTGAGTGCCAAGGCATGAGAATGTCCAGCATCTATACTTGACCAATTTATATCGCTTCCTATTTGCGTAGGGATAGATTTATCATTTGTTGTTCCATCTCCAAGCTGTCCATAATTATTATTTCCCCAAGACCAAAGAGTTTCATCAGTTTTGATAGCTATAGTATGCCAATCTCCAGCAGTTATGCTTAACCAATGTGTATCATTTCCCATTTGTGTAGGTACAGATTTACTATCAGTTGTGCCATCCCCAAGCTGTCCAGACCAATTAGCTCCCCAACCCCAAAGAGTTCCATTACTTTTTATCGCTACCGTATAATCGTAACCAACGGTTATACTTGACCAACTTGTATCACTCCCTATTTGAGTAGGTATAGATTTGGAAATATTTGTTCCATCTCCAAGTTCTTTATTCTCATTATTTCCCCAAGCCCAAAGCGTTCCATTGGTTTTTATCGCTACTGTATGACTTGAACCTGCTGCTATATTTGACCAACTTGTATCACTTCCTATTTGTGTAGGTATAGATTTATAGTTAGTTGTTCCATCTCCAAGTTGTCCATAATAGTTATCCCCCCAAGTCCAAAGAGTTCCATCACTTTTTATTGCTACCGTATAATAATATCCAGCATTGATACTTTTCCAATTTGTATCAGTTCCTATTTGTGTAGGTACAAGTTTAGCTGTGATTGTTCCATCTCCAAGTTGTCCAGACTCATTATCTCCCCAAGTCCAAAGCGTTCCATCGTGCTTTATTGCTACCGCATGAACACTTCCAGTAGTGATGCTTTTCCAATTTGTATCACTCCCTATTTGTGTAGGTACAAGTTTAGGTGTGATTGTTCCATCTCCAAGTTGACCAGAATTATTATCTCCCCATGCCCAAAGCGTGCCATTTGGCTCAATCCATACAGAAAAATTATCCCCCCCTGAGATAGTATTGGCAGAGAGTGTTGTTACAAAAAAATGCAGTGCAAAAACGAAAATATAAAATAGTTTTTTTAGATGATTATTTTTCATTTTACAGCTCCAAAAACACCATGAGCATTTCCATTATTTGAACTATTTAAACTAAAATTTCCTCCAACTGCTTCTGCACTTGGACCATAAAAATCACCACTAAGCGAGCCACTTGTTATATTAGCTACACTTTGTGCATCTTTTGTAACACTTGTTGCATCAAAACCATATTTGTGAGTATTTCCTGCTACATTAGCATTAAAGCCACCTTCTGTTACATTAACCTTTCCGCTAAAACTTTGCTGAGTAAAATCAAAATCCATTTTTACACTTCCATCTGAACCAATAACACTTCCATCAGGCTTTGTGACAATAGCACTTAGCCCACCACTATAACTTGCAGTTCCACCTTTGTTTATCATCTCATCAACAAAATCACTTGATGTTACAACACCACTTAGGTATGCATATTCTGGAACTTGTTCGAGTTCCCAGTAACCGTATTCTAAATACGGTTTTTCTAACTCATCCGTTTTTTCTACTTTGGTTAAACCCGTTGTATCAATCTCGGTAATTTCTAAAACTGTAGAAGAAGATATAACTGTTTCTTGAGTTTTTGCTACAGCTTCTTCAGTATCATTTCCAGTTGATGAACTTACCGAACTCGTAGAACTTGATGTACTAGCAGAACTTACCGAACTCGTAGAACTTGATGTACTAGCAGAACTTACCGAACTGATAGAACTTGATGTACTAGCAGAACTTACCGAACTGATAGAACTTGATGTACTCGCAGAACTTACCGAACTGATAGAACTTGATGTACTCGTAGAACTTTCCGAACTGATAGAACTTGATGTACTCGTAGAACTTTCCGAACTGATAGAACTTGATGTACTCACTGAAACTGCAAGAATATTTATTATGATTTGTTGAGATTCTTCTGTAATGGAAGGAATCACATTAAGAGCATTTGTGGTTTGGCTTGTACCTACATTAGTAGAAGTTGGATTACTAACATCAGTATCTCCATAATCTTCCCCTTGAATAGCTGGAGTTTCCTCTGTTTGTTCATTGTTTTGTGTTTGCGTTGAATTTTCTTGATTATCATTGCCTGTTTCTTCTGTTTCCTCTGTAGTCGATTGTTCAATATCTTCTGAACCTATATCGCCTAGTTTGTAAATTTGAGGAGTTGTTGGTGGTGCATTTGGTGGTGTATTAGAAAACATCCCCGCTGGAACTATTTGTGTCACCTTATGGGAGCTTACTGTAATAATTCCAGATGTACAAGCAATTCTATTTTGATTTCCGACAATAATTGTTCCTCTAATTCCGATAGTTGCGGTTTTAGTTCTAAGGTTAAACTTTTGGGGTGCTATTTTTCCTATTTTTCCCGTAATAGATTTAAATGAACCCTCCAAAAAAGCAAAGTTTACTTTTGATGTATTCGACTTTGTGTCATAAATATAATCAGAGATATTAAATGTCGAAGACTTTCCTATAGTAACAATTGTTCCATCTTCAAACATAATTTGCGCTTTTGCTTTATCTTGTGTTTTTAAAATATCTTTTTCTTCTACTTTAAAACCAACTGTTGCATCAAGAGTTTTGTCTGCTCTTGTTACAATACATGAACCTTTAAGAGATGCTATTTGACCTACAGAAGCAAATATAGTGCTACTTAATACTAAAAGTAATATAAAAAAATTCATAGTAAATCCCTTCTAAAATAAAACAATAACATTAGAAGTTATCATTTGTTTGTTAAATTCAAAATTTGGTAGATTTGAGTCATTACGAATATAGCTATATTCTAGATTAAAAAGTAAATTTTGCGTATAAGAATAAATACCACTGAGTGAAATTTGGTACTCATTATCTTGTTGTGTTGCTGGAAACCATCTATCTTCATGTTGGTAGGATCTGTTATACCATTGTACTTTTGGTGTTATCGTAAACATTGGCGTGTATCTATATGAAGTAGAAAGAGCAACATTGAACATGTCGTAATCTATAAAATTACCACTCAAGCGTTTTTCTTTATAAAATTCTGAATAAAAAGCAAGCATTAATTCATCGTTATAGCGATGATTGAGCGTAAATTCTAATGCACCTATATCTGTTGTGGCTAAATCAATTGATTTTCTTTGATATCTTAAATTGAACCCTAACATTGTGGCATTAGAATAGAGATAATTAAATTTTGGATAGATTCCATACATGGTCATATACGGTTTTGAATTTAACCATATTTTATTAAAAATGAATGCATAATCTACCAATACTTTAGAATTATGAAGTACAGAAAGTGCTGGTGAATATTGAGCAAGAGCAATATCATATTCATGTGCTGGCGTAACAGTTTTGGAAAAAACTACAACATCATTTTTAAAAGCGATATCTTTAGAAAAATTGTAGCGGTGATTTAAAGACAATGCCTCTTGATGAGATAATCCAGCTTTATCAGCGGTTGTATTATTTACATCAGAGAGCGTATTAAGAAAAACATTTTTCATCCCAGAATACACATCATTATTTGCACGATTAGCAATATTTGTATCATAATTTAGCCCAAAAACTGCCGAAGCATTTAAAGAATTCTTTTTGAGTTTGCTATCTATAGCAGATAAATAACTTTGAATATTCTCTTTTACATTTGTTGGTATATCTTCACGAGAGATTTTTAAAAAAAGTGTTTGTGCTTTTTCATACTCTTGGAGTTCAAAATAGCATCTTGCAATTTCAAGTTTACTTCGTGTAGAGTTAGCATCAAAATCTAAAACTCTTTCATAAGCAGAGATTGCACTCCCAAAATCTTTAAGCATATATGCACTTCGACCTAAATAAAAATTTATATTTGGGTCTTGCAAATTACTTTGAAATAAACGATAAAACTCATCATACGATTTTTGATACTCTTTTTTTTCAAATAGTATCTTCGCCTCCTGATAACTCCTTTTTTCTTGTGTTACACTATCCTCATCTGATAGTAGATTCACATGAAAGATTAATAACAATGTAAGTAAAAACTTCATAAGATACTCCCGTCTTTTATTTTAAGATATTGTAATTTAAATACAATTAATTTAAGTTCATAGTTAAGATTTTTGTTTGAAAAATATTCCATCTGTTGCTTTTTATTCTCATTATTCTACAAATTTTAAGGATTACTTCATAAAATGAAAAAAATTATAGGTTTGGCAGTGATTGTTCTTGGTGTCTTTCTTGAGGTCATTTGGTTAAGATTGTGTTTTGAGATTATTATTATTGGTATTTTACTTTTAATTTTTCTCCCTAGTGTTGTTTTTTTTCCTTTTAGCTTTTTTTTAACGATTGCTCTTAATATTATCAGTGGCAAACCAAATCCTCAAGCCGCAGAATTTAAGTACCAACAGTATTCACGCAAGTCAAAGAAAAAAAGTTATAACGCTTCAGGACACACACTTAGTGATTATTATGTTATTCTTGAATCGACTCAATTCGATGAGTTTGATGTAATAAAAAATAATTATAGAAGGCTTATTAAACAGTATCACTACGATTCTATCGCAAGTAAAAACCTACCAGAAGATATGCTCAAATTTGCAGAACAAAAAACACAAATCCTCAATGAAGCATATTCTGCTATAAAAGAAGCTAGAGGAAAATAATTTTTTCCAATATTTTACACATATTTTACACTTTAAAGATACACTCCTCCTCTAATTTATAGGAGGAAGAAGAATGAAAAAAACTATCATTATCTCATTACTTCTTGGAGGTTCTATTTTTGCTGCTAATTACAGTGGTATGATAGAAAATCCAGATGCAAGTAAGATTATAAAAAAAGATTTGTTAGGTCCTGCCAAAACATACATCATGGCAGAAGGCTGTATCTCCACAGATTCACAACCCATTGCTCGAGGTGCATTTATTTTTCATAACCTAAATGGTGAAGATAGCAAAGAAACACCACCAGAGGGTTTAAGTAGAACAAATGAAGATGGTAAATTCAAACAATACGGCAACTGCGTAGCATGTCACAATATAGAAGGTGCTAATGGTGCAGGAAATATTGGTCCTGATTTAACGGGCTATAAAACAAATTTCATTGATACACACGCAAGAGACAATCAGTTTGTTTATCAAAAAATTGCAGACGCTCGCACAGACAATCCAGACACACACATGACAATTAATTTAACTACAAAGTTATTTAATGAAAGAGAGATATGTGATATTGCTTCATATATCGTATCCCCAAAGTAAAAGGAAATTATAATTATGAAAAGAAGAGATTTTTTTAAAAAATTAGGTACGGTTGTTGCAATAAGTGCTGTTGCTCCTATGATGAGTTTTGGAGCTGATGAGAAAAAAGCAAAAGGACCAAATGAGCTTTCATACGAAAAAGCACTTGAGGCTATCACAAATGGTAAAGGTGCAAAACCATCTGCAAAAGTGCATCTAAAAGTGCCAGAAATTGCAGAAAATGGTGCTGTTGTTCCTGTTTCTGTTGAGGTAGATTCCCCTATGACTGAACAAGATTATGTAAAAACTATTCATATTTTTGCAACAAAGAACAATAATTCTCGCTGTTTAGCAGTGCATTTTACTCCAGCAAATGGCAAAGCAATGCTTGCAACTCGTGTTAAATTAGGCTCAACTCAAGATATCGCAGCGATTGTAGAGATGAGTGATGGAACATTTTTAAGTGCAAGTCAAAGTGTCAAAGTAACAATTGGTGGATGTGGTTGATTTCTCCTCTACAAATAAAATTTCAAAAAAATAAAATATTAAGGATAATAAAATGGAAAAAGTAAAATCTCTGATAAAAATTAAACCAAATACATATAAAGATGGCGAAGTTGTAAAGGTAAGTTTTATGGTGATGCACCCAATGGAAACGGGGATGCGTAAAGATAAAAAAACTGGAGATATTGTTCCTGCTGAATATATCAACAATGTAAAGTTTGATTACAATGGAGCGGTTATTACTACCATGAATGTATGGGAATCGTTGTCTGCAAATCCAGTATTTACGATTTACATGAAAATTAATGGTGCAGGTAAACTTACCGTTACATTCACGGATTCTAAAGGTGCAGTTAATGAAACAAGTTCAAAGATTAAACCAAAAGGATAAGCGATGAAAAAAGGTACAACAATCGCTCTCTCTTTGACACTTCTTGCTTCACTCTCTTTTAGCGGAGAACAATTTGCTATGAGTGATGCAGACCGTGCCATGTATGCTGAAATGTTGGAAAATAATCCAGCAGATATTATGGTAGCTCATGGAGAAGAACTTCTTAGTGATTTGGGTGGAGAGACAAAATTAGCTAAATATCTTGGTGTAAGTGAAACAGAATTACCAAAATATATAGCTGGTTTTCCCCGCTATATAGAAAAATTTGGCATGGTTGTTGGTCTTGGACAAATGCTACAAGGGATGATGCATGATAGTAAAAAGAAAGTTTTACCACTTGCTAATTCTGACATGAATGATTTACTAGCTTACACAAAATCAATCGCAAATGATGAGCTAATCAATATTGATGTTAATGCAAATCAACACATGAAAGATGCCTATGCACTCGGTAAAATAACTTTTGATACAAAAAGAGGTGGGAGAGGTTTGTCATGTCTTAGTTGTCACTCCCCTGATGTTATTGGAACTATTTTAAGAACGCAACCACTTCCTGATTTAAGAGTCAATAATACAGGTGCTACTTGGCCAGCGTATAGAATGACAAAATCAAACCTCACAACACTCCAAGGGCGTATGCAAGGGTGCATGCAAAATGCTCTTTTAGCTGTTATCCCTTTAGGCTCTCCTGACATGGTTGCATTAGAAGTATATGTAACAGACAAAGCAAAGGGACAAGCTATCGCTATTCCTGGTTTAAAACGATAGGATTTAAGAGATGGAAATTTCAAGAAGAGATTTTATGCACATAGCTGCAATTTTTGGGCTAGGTGCAGCTACAAGTGGCATGGCAAGTCCAAAAACAATAGAACAAATATCGCTTAAAGATATTTACGATTTTAAGGCGATGGGTAATTTTACACTCCTTCATATGTGCGATATTCATGCACATATTAAGCCTTTATATTGGAGAGAACCCTCTACTTTAATCTCTGCTCCAAATCTTGTAGGAACACCAGGATTTTTATGTGGTGAAGCTTTTGCCAAACATTATGGCTTAGAGCCGAGTTCTCTTGATGCCTATTTTGATACATACATTGATTTTGACATTTTGGCAAAAAAATTCGGCAAAATGGGCGGAGTTGCTCATATCAAAACTTATCTTGACCATGTCAGAAAAGAAAGAGGCAAAGAAAATGTTCTCTTCCTTGATTCTGGAGACACTTGGCAAGGAACAGGTGTCGCACTTAAAACTCAAGGGGAAGCAATAGTCAAAGCACAAAACTATCTTGGCGTAGATGTGATGGTCGGACATTGGGAATTCACTTATGGTAAAGAGCGTGTCAAAGAGCTTATCGAGATGCTCAAGGCAAAATTTATCTCCCAAAATGTGATTGGAGATGATTCGTTTGCAGATGATTACGAAGAGCTGATATTTGAGCCATATACAATTGAAGAGAGAGGCGGTGCAAAGATTGGTATTATTGGACAATCTTTCCCATTTACTTCTACAGCAAACCCAAAAGAGTTTACAGAGGGTTGGAGTTTTGGACTTCGACTTGACACACTTCAAGAATATGTCAACGAACTCAAAAAAGAGCATAAAGTAGATTGTGTTGTAGTCCTTTCTCATGATGGTTTTAGTGTTGACCAAGAGGTTGCTCGTCAAGTACATGGAATAGATTTTATTTTAAGTGGACACACGCATGACCCCTCTCCAAAACCGATTGTAATTGATGGAACTGTCATTGTGATTGCAGGAAGTCATGGCAAGTTTATAGGTCGTTTAGATATAAATGCAAAAGGTGGCAAAGTGCTTGGATATGAGTATAAACTCGTTCCAATTGCATCAAATATGATTCCCGCAGACCCAGAAGGTGTGAAACTTGTAGAGGAATTATATACTCCATTCGCAAAAGAGTTCAATGAAGTTTTGGGCAAAACAAAAAATACACTTTATAAAAGAGATACATTTTTCTCAACTTTTGACCAACTTATCAATGATGCTATCATGGACGAGATGAAATGTGACATCTCTTTTACTCCAGGATATAGATGGGGAACAACCGTTTTAGCTGGTGAAGATATATTGATGGATAATGTATATGAAATGTGCGGTATCACTTATCCGAATGTTTATACTTTTGAGCTAAAAGGGGGTAAAATAGCAACCCTTTTAGAAGACATCGCTGATAATGTATTTAATGCAAATCCACTTTATCAACAAGGTGGAGATATGAGTCGTCTTGGTGGCGTAACTTATAGTATTTCAGTGGCTAATAAAGCAGGGACAAGAATCTCTAAACTTATGATTGGTGGCAAACCAATTGACTTAGAAAAAACTTATATAGTTTCATCATGGGGTGGAAATTTGCAAAATGCTGGTGAAAATCTTCAAAAAGAGAAAATTAGAGCTGTCTATGATATTACACGAGATTATATCAAAAGACAAAAAGTTGTAAATGTAAGCAACAAAGGAAATGTTACTTTGGTTGATTATGATTGCGGATGCCCAACTAAGGGTTCAAGAGGCTGTTAAGTCTCTTTAAGAGAACAAGGATATTCTAATGAATTTAGCAAAAATTAGTCTAGCAGCGGCAGTTGCATGTATGGTCATTACTTCAGCAAGTGCTGATGATTCAAAACCTAAGCGTGAACTAAAGGGCAACATGAATCAGGTGTATAACACACTTCCAGCGAATGCAGATACTATCAGTGATGCTTTTGCAAATGGTGTTTTTTATGGTCATTTAAGAATGAACTCATTTATGTGGGATTGGAAAGAAGATGTAAATAACCGAGATAACAGAGCGTTTGGTCTTGGTGGTAGTTTAATTTATAAAACTGCACCACTCATGGGACTTAGTGCAACTGCTGGTTTATACTATGCAGATAGCCCATTTGATGGTCTTAGAGACAATAATTCAGATGTAGGAACTACAAAAGCTGGTAAAGATACTTTTAGCCGTCAAAATGTAAGAGATAATGGTAATTGGTCTATGACATCTTTGGCTCAAGCGTATCTACAATATGATTACTCAAAAACAACACTTAAAGCTGGTCGTCAACTCTTTGAATCATTTCTAACAGCATCAAATGATACAAAAATGATTCCTAATACTTTTGAAGGTTTGAGCGTTGAAACAAAAGAGATACCTCAAACACAATTAAGAGCTGCTTATTTTTATGCAGAGAAACTTCGTGACCATACAGAGTTTCATGATGTCATTACTTTTAAAGATTCCTCTGGAGATTCGTGGGCAAATAACGATGATGCAGTGGTACATAAAGGGCTTTCCTATGCAAACTTTGAAAAAGCTGGAAAAGATACGCAACATGTTCTCATTGTTGCAGATATGAAAAATACCTCTCTTGAAAATCTTCAAATTGATGTAACTTATACTGGAGTTCCTGATGTTGTTTCGTCTATTACAGGTGAAATTAACTACATGATTGGTTTAGGTGGCGGTTTTACCCTTACTCCTGGTGTGCGATATATGCAACAAATGGATGATGGCGGTGGTCAAATTGGTGGTGCAAGTTTAAGTGGAACATTAGCAGGAAAAACAGGTGCACAAAGTGGCTATAAAGATGCCAACAGCCTTGATAGTTCTCTTGCCATGGGTCGTTTAGTTCTTAAACAAGGTCCACTCCAATTACAACTTGCTTATTCTGCAGTTGCTGATGAGGGAGATATCGTAGCTCCATGGAGAGGTTTTCCAACTGGTGAATATACTCGTGCAATGGCTCAATATAATTGGAACGCAAATACAAAAACTTCAGCAGCTGAAGTCAAATATGACTTTGATAAAGCGAATATAATACCAGGATTTAGTGCAATGGCTCGTTATGCAATGCAAGATTTTGATGAAGATAAACAAGTTGCTGGCGTTCAAGCAGATAGCAATGTCTTACACATGGATTTTATCCAAAAAATTGCAACTGGTCTTGAGGGAAAAATTCGTGTAGGTTTAATTAGTGCTGATGAGCGTGTAGGAAGTACAGACAAAGACTCATACAACGAATACCGTTTTGAATTAAATTATCTGTTTTAATAGGTGAATATTGTGAAAATGCTTTTGACTCTTTTTGTGCTCGTGATACCCATGTTAGCTTTTGAATATGAGTTGAATCTCTCAAAAGTGAACAAAAATACTTATTGTTTTTTTGGAGAGCCAGAAGCCATGGACACTCATAATAATGGAAATATGTCTAATTCATGTTTTATCGATATGGGAAAAAGCTATCTTGTTATAGATAGCGGTCCCACTTATTTGTATGCCAAACAAGCTTACTCCCGTATGAAAAAAATTAAAGATTTACCAATATCTTATGTGATAAATACCCATACACATGATGACCATTGGTTAGGAAATGGTTATTACAAAGAGATAGGTGTGAATATTATAGGCTCCTCAGAGTTTGAACATGAGGAGAAGCCTGAAAAAACAAGAATGCAGATACATATCACAAAAGAAGCGTATATAGGCACACAACAAGTTTTTCCCAATATTTTTGTAGCAAAGCAAAAAGTTTTAGAGCTTGATGGCAAAAAAGTTTTTATAGAGAGTGTAGACAAAAAAGCTCATACTAAAAGTGACCTTTTCATCTATATTCCAGAATATAAAACCTTATTTGCAGGTGATTTAGTTTTTAATCAAAGAATTCCCTCTTTGCGAGATGGAGATATCACAAGTTGGATACAAATTCTTGAAAAAATAAAAGCTATGAATATGGATTATGTGATAGGTGGACATGGAACAATTGTGGATAAAAATTCAATGGATACTACTTACAAATATTTAACCCAACTCAAACAAGAAACAAAACAAGCACTAGAAGATGGGCAAGAGCTTGTAGATGCAGTAGACGGAATAACGATGGATGAGTTTAAAAATTTTAATATGTATCATAGTATGCATAGACAAAATGTTGCAATAGCTTATAGAATGTTGGAATGGGAACCATGAAAAGAATAGTTGTACTACTCTTAAGCTTTACATTTTCTTTATTTGCAGTTGAGTGGAAAACTTATCAAGAGGCTCAAATTGAGCAAAAAATAACAAATAAAATTATCATGATAGATGTGATTCGCTCAAGTTGTCACTATTGTAGCGACATGGAAAAAGCAGTATTTCAAGATAAAGAGATGAGTGCATGGATAAAAGAAAAATTTATCCCTGTCAAAATAAATTTAGACCATGATTTATTGCCTCTTAAGCTTAAAGTTAGGCTTACACCAACATTTTATTTTATAGATAAAAACAACGAAATTATCAAAAAAATACCAGGGTCTTGGACAAAAGAGGATTTCAAATCGCTCACTGAGCGTATACAATGAGATATATTTTTATCCTTTTTTTAATGATTTTTTGCCTCTTTGGCGATACAACATTTGCAGAACCAAAACCCTCTTTTGAGAATCCTAGACAGATTATTTTTGCAATTACAGAGGATTCACCACATGAGCTTGACCATGTTTTGAGTGTTGCAAATAATGTACTCAAATTTTATGGGATTGATAATGTAGAGATAGAAATTGTTGCCTATTCACAAGGTATTTCGTTACTTCTAAAAAAAGAGAAAGAGATAGCAAAACGAGTTGATTCCTTAATGCAAAACAATGTGACTTTTGTTGCATGTCATAACACTATGGTAACAAAAAACATAAAAGAAGACGACTTAATTGATGGCTCTTTGGTGGTGACTGCTGGAGTGGTTGAACTTCTTGAGAGAGTCAAAAGTGGCTGGATATATATAAAACCTTAAAGAGAATACAATGAATTTAAAAAGAGTACAAAAGTTACTTATTTTAGTTGCGGTGTTATTTGTGTCATTAGAGGCAGATGAGAATATTTTAGTGTACAAAATAGAAAATAAAAATCATACAATTTCAGCGCAAACAGTTGCAAATGGATTGGAAAAAAATGGTTATGCAGTTGCTAAAAATCAGGACATGAACGCTCCTTATCAAAAACAATTTGGGAATACTCTTTTTGAGAGTTACAATTTGATGTCAGTATACCATCCAGATTTTGCAAAAAAGCTAGTCTCTAACCACGATAAATCAGGGATGTTTGTCCCTTTTTCTATTGCTGTATATCAGTATAAAAATGATGCTAATCTTCATTTAGCACTTTTAAGCGGTGTTGGACAAGAAAAAATTTTAGGGTTCAAAGAAAAACTTTTTGAGCAGTTAGAAACGCTCAATAAAACAACACTTCAAAAGATTTTACCAAATATTCAACAAGAGTCTTTGAGTGATGCAACCACAGATACAAAAAATAAACTTTATACCACTTACACACTTGATGTAGATGATGAAGATGCGGATGAAAATTACAATCAAATGATGATGGTGATGGAGGGCAACATGGAGATGGGCGGTTTTGTTGTTGCTAATTACCTTAATTTTAACCAAAAATTACAAGAGAATGATATTAATGACTATATTTTTTATCATTCATATTCATTATGTAAATTAAAAATCATTTATGAACTCTCAAAAAAAACTCCCCAAGCAGGAGCTTTTGCGCCTTGTACGATGGTGATTTATCATAAAAAAGGGAGTAATAAAACAAATATTGTTTCACTGAATATTAATAGTCTTATCTCCATGCTATCGCTCAAAGATGTAGATTTGTTAAAAATGCTTGATGACACACAAGCAGACATGACAACAATTATTAACGATTCAATAGAATAAGGGGAGTAGATTATGAAAATTTTACTTTTACTTTTTTCTTTCTATATATTTGTTAATGCACAAGAAGCAGTAAAAAAGGTAGTTTTTGATTTAACAACTAGCGATATAAAAACCTTTGAAAAAAAAGTGCTCTCTGGAATAGTAAATCAAAAAACTCACTATGAAAACAAACTCGAAGAGCTAGAAGTAGCTGTGATTATCCATGGAGATGCGTATAAATTTTTTATAAAAGATTTATCTATCTCAGCGTTTAAAAATGAGAGTGAACTCGTAAAAGAACAAAATGATTTAAGTAAAAGAATTCATACAATGTCAGATACTTATAATGTTGAATTTTTTATCTGTGAAGCTGGAATGAAAAACTTAAAAATTTCAAAAGAAAATATATACAAATTTTTAAAAATTGTACCAAATGCAACTATTGGCCTAATTGATAAACAACAAGACGGATATGCTTATATACCAATTAGGTAATTTTAAAATAGATTAGAGGAGTTTCTCCTCAACCTATATTAAAAAAAATACTATTTCAATTTTCATTTCTAAATAACCCAGATTCCTAGTTTCTAATCCTCATACTCTCTTCATACTTTTTTATTATAATGAGAGAGGTCATAATGTGGAAAGTTAAAAATGATTTTATTAGCTTACAAAATGATACGCACAAAAGTCGTTCGGAGGGTTCTTTATGATTACTCATAAAAATTTAATCAATCATCTCATTCATACTAGTGCCATGTATTCACAAAACATCATAGAGGCTTTTACAAACATAGACCGAGTGAACTTTGTTTTAAATCCGCATGATACAGATGTTTATGCAGACCATCCTCTTCCTATAGGATTTGGACAGACTATATCCCAACCAAGCACAGTTGCCATGATGCTAGAAATGCTTCAACCAAAAGAGGGACAAAAGATTTTAGATATAGGGAGCGGTTCAGGTTGGACAACAGCACTTTTGGCATATATTGTCGGTGAGAAAGGTTCTGTAACGGGTTTGGAGAGAGTAAATTATCTTGTAAAATATGGAAATGACAACATTAAAAAATATGGATTCAAAAATGCAAAAATTATTCAGGCTACAAATAAATTAGGTCTTAAAGGTGAAACTTTTGACCGTATTTTAGTCTCTGCAACAGCCAAGGAGTTTCCGCTAAAATTAACAGAGCAATTAAATATTGGAGGAAGACTTGTCATTCCTATAAAAAATTCTATTTATGAAATCACAAAAAATGAAGCTGGAGAACTTGAGGGTATAGAACATTATGGCTTTACATTTGTGCCATTAATCTTCTCATGAAAAACTTTATGGTTCACTTCTTCTTGATTAGAAATTCAATTTTTATTTCTAAGGTATGAATCATGGTAAAATACGCTTGACACTTTCCCCTGCGCACAAATCTCACAATTTGGAATACACTCTCGTAAAAAAGGAATTAAAATGCAAAAACTTACACCTCAAGGGCAAAATTTCGTTAATGACCTTGCTCATAGATACAATTTAAGTACAGATACCGTTATTTATATGATTGGTACTGTAAACAATGGCGGTGGCTCTATGGCTCAGTTTAGTTCACCAGAACTTGGTGGTTCAGGGCAATGGATGCGAGGTGGCATGACTATGGTTGGAGACATGTTTAACTACGGTCTTAAAAATACAGTCGACAACTTATGTACAGAGATTTCCAATGCACTCTCTAGCATGCAAATATTTCCTAGCGTACCTGCTGGAACAAGAGGAAGCAATCAATGGTGGCCAACTAATTTAGGTTCTCCATTTAGCAGTGGTTCTCAAAATAATATACGCTATGCGATATTTCCTAATAGACTAGCAGTTGAATTAAATGGGGAAGTAACTGTTTATGACACACTTGATAATAATATTAGTGGCGTTTCACAACAACAAGGTGGTGATACATCTCTTACTTTTAATAGTCAATATGGAACTATTCGTGTTTCAACACTTCCTATTGTCTCAGGAAAAACAGATGTTGTATTAGCACCACAAACAAATTTCGCAGAACCCGCTCCGCAAACTTTTGCAACACCAACAGTTCAAGAAGTGGTAAAAGTAAATACACAACCAACAGATGTGTCTCATACAATTATAGATTTAATTGAAAAATTGGCTCGTTTACATGAAGCAGGTGTTCTTTCTGATATTGAATTTAATACAAAAAAGACTGAATTATTAAATAGATTATAGAGGTTTTTATTTCCACAGATATGTGGAAATAAAAGAAGATTAGAATTTAATATCTAAATTTGTATAGACATATCTTCCTAATTCATTCATAAGCATGGTCTCAGTTCCTGCACCCAAAAGAACTAAATCTACATAAGTGTTTGATTGTGCATAAGTTTTATCAAACATATTATTTACACCTAAAGTAAAGTCAAGATTTTTGTTTATTTCATGTTTTACTTTCATGTTAAGAATTGCCCATGCACCCAACTCTTGCTCACCATTATCAGAATCATACGCACTCCATTTTTCTGAGGCAACTGTTTCAATTGTAGCAATAGAGTTGTTCATATATTCATAATTAAGAGCTAAATTTCCACGAAGTGGTGCTATATCGGCTAAATCTTTATCTGTTTGTCCAGCAAGTGCCTCATCTTTTTGACCTTTTTTATAAGATATTCCCATGTCTACTGTAATATCATCTGTTGCATAAATCAATGCACTTAACTCTGTTCCATAAATTGTTGCATCAATATTTTGAAATTTAAAAGTTGTTGGAGTGAGTTTTTGTAAATAGATATAATCTTGTAACATAGAATAAAACCCTTTGATTTTTACTTTCATTAAATCATTTTTGAGTTCATATCCTAAATCAATCTCTTGATTTGTTGTTTGGTTTAAATTTGGATTGCTTGAAGCATTCATATATAATTCTCTAGCATCAGGAACACGAGATGCTTGTCCTAATCCTAGAAATATTTTATTTTCTTGAGAGAGATTATAGGAAGTAACTATATTTGCATTGAAAGCGTTGTAATCTTTTGCTTTATAGGTTGTTGTTGCATTATTATCTGGTGTAATATCTGTGGAATCATATCTTGCACCAACTGTTACATCCAAATCACCAAACGATTTATCAAGTTTTGCAAATACTGCTTTGTTGGTTGTCTCTGTATGGGGTAAGCTTATTTGAGCTGGTCTCGTTATGCCACTGATAGTATTGGTCATAAAACTCTCACCCTGCCAAGTTCTTCTACTTCCATCAAGACCAACTAACAAAGAATGCCCTTCAATGTCAAAACTATTTTTGAGTTTTAAACCTTGCATACTTGTTTGGAGTTGGTTTGTCATATACATTTGCATATTGTTCATCTTAGGATTTGCCGTAATTGCTGTGATTCGATTACTTGTATCCATCGGATGGTCAACATCAGAGTAGTAATATTGTAAATTTATATCTTTATAAATATCAGAGATATTTTTTACATCATAAGCAACACTATAAATATTTGAAACATCATATGCTGCATCCATTGGAGTTCCTGGATATAAAACATCATCACTTCTATTTTTTGTAGCACTGAGTTGTAACTCTTGGTCGTCAGTAACGCTTACATATATTTTAGCCATCACACTTTTTTTCTTATAGGCTTGCATATCCTCTTTTGAGGCTTGGTATTGGTTAGGAAGTGGTGCTTTGTTTTTTGTTTGTTGTGCAAGCGTATCGCCGTTACCGTCTTTATATTGGTCACTTGATTCGGTTGAACCACTCATTAAAACACGCACAGTATCATTACCGCCACTTACAGTTGCTCCAACTTTTGTGTAATTCCAGCTTCCAAAACCAAGGTTCACCTCACCATGGAAATCTTTTGTTGGTTTTTTAGTTGTAATTTTAAGACCACCACTCATAGTCCCAAAATTTGTGACATCATAAGGACCTTCAGTTACTTCTACCTCATCAATTTGATTTGCTAAAATATGAGAAATTGGTGGGTCCATTCTGTTTGGACATGCACCAAAAACTTTGCTTCCATCCACCTCTACAGAAATATTATCTCTTTTTTGTCCACGGATAAATACATCGTTAGCGATTCCACTACGACGACTCATGTCGATACTCGGTACACTAGCGTTGAGTGCTGTTGCTAAATCAGCGGAGAGTTTTGCATTTTGGCTTACTTCTGTTATAAGAGTTGACTCTACATTAATAGGAGCGAGTATAACATCAGTTGCATAAAGTGATGCAATAGTGATAAACGATAATGGAATAATTTTTTTCATGTAATAAACCTTCGATAAAATTACCAAATCATATAGATTTTTTGTTACAAAAGTGTTCAATCATCCAAGAATTCATCATCATCTTCCTGAATTTTATACTTTGGAAAAATAGTTGCTATTGCTTTTGCCAGTTTGTCTTCATTAATGGGTTTTAAAATATACCCTTTTGCACCAGCTTTGAGTGCGGAGACAACTAAATCTTCTTGTCCATGAGAAGTCACCATGATAATAGGAACTTTTTTGTCAAATTGTTTTATCTTTGCAACGGCAGTTATCCCATCCATATCTGGCATTGTGATATCCATAGTTATTAAATCAGGTTTTAACTCTTTGCAATCTTCTACTGCTTCTGCCCCTGTTTTTGCTTCTCGTATAACTTTATGCCCTAAATGTGCTAGGTATTTATGTACATTTTTTCTAATAATTAACGAATCATCTACAATCAAAACATTTAACATTTTATAATTCCTTTAGTTCTAAATCATCTATAAATAAATCTTTTGTTCCAATAACTGTTATCAATAAATCACCAAAATCAGTTACTATTGCACTCAATGCTATTTTTGAATTTTTATGTTTTATAAGAGATTTGGCTTCTTGAATAAGGATTGGAGGACTTATACTTAATACAGTATCATCCTTTGGATTAATTAAAGCATTTCCGATGATAATATTTATCACTTCACAAGCAACACTCTCTCGTACTTCATCAAACTCCTCTAGAGCAACTGTCTCCCCTTCTAAAAAAGATTCCATGAGTTTATTAAGTAATTTATCATCATAACTCATGCTAATAAGTACCTGAATACTACCTCCAGTGCTAATCATAACTGTGTTCTTTTTGAGTTGAACTTTTTGCATGAAAGAGATTTGTGCATCTTGAGAAATAATGTGAACTCCCATATTTTCGCTCAAAAAACTTAGAGTTCTTTGTACTATTGGTAATAAAATATCTTTTTCACATTCACTACATTTTGTTTTTTGCATCTTTGCCCTCCTTTATTGTGGTATTGTAAATATAAAAGTAGTTCCACTATTTTTTTGTGTATGAATTGTGATTTTCCCACCAACTTTTTCAATCTCATGAGCAACTGCATTCATTCCAACACCACGACCAGATATATCGGAAATTTCATCTTTTGTACTAAATTGTTTATTAAAAATAAGATGATAAATATAATCATCATCTAAAAACTCTATTTTATTTTGAGTAATTATATTAAGCTCTAGTGCTTTTGCCAAAACTTTTTGCTTATCAATTCCTGCTCCATCATCTTCAATACTAATCTCAATAAAATTATCTTTTTGCTTAAAACTACAAGAAACAGTTCCAAATTCATCTTTATCTTTTGCAACTCTTATCTGAGGTTCTTCTATCCCATGGTCGAGACTATTTTTAAAAACATGGATAAGTGATTTGATAATTTGTCTGTTTTTTTCATGGATTATAATATCCCCATCTCCAACTATCTCAAGAGGATAAATCTTTTTTTCTAATCTTTGGGCTAATTGTGTTACCAAATGAGTATATGGTTTGAGTAAATCCAAGAGTTTAAGACTTGTTAAACTTTCTAATTGGAACAATATCTCTTTTACTTGAGGTGTTTGAGAAGACTCAGATTGAAACAGTAGCGAGATACTTTTTTGTAACTGTACGATTTTAGAAGATGGGATTTTGAGAATATTATGAAGATTTAAAAACTCTTCTCCCAAAATTTTTGTAATTGTGCTGAGTTCTTCATTAAAAGTTGTCTGAAAATCTTGTGTTTTTAGAAATAGTAATAGACTCTCATTTGTATCTGTATTCTCTTGTATAATCAATGCAATATCATTTTCAAGTTCATGTAAAAAAGTAACGATACTATTCATATACATTTGTAAAAATGCACCTTTGAAAGTGTGAATGATAATGTATATCTCATTTGCGTTTTCTAAGAAACTTTTTTCTGGTTCAATATATTTTTCCAAAGAGGAGATAAAAGCTGTATAATCTTTTTTTATCTCATAAAAAGTTTCACTTTCACTCACAATTTCCACTATCATTTTCAAAGTTTCTTGCTCTTTTAACATTTTTTTTTCAAGTTTTTTTTGTGCTGAAATATTGGTTAAAATAAGCATGAACTTATCGTTTTGGATTATTTTATACTCAAGCTTTAATGCTCTTTTATGTAAAATAATTTCCTGTGGCAATAAAGATAAAAGAGATTTTTTAATCGTGATATCATCCACTTGAGCTGTGTCTAAAAGAGTATTTTTAAAAAATTTTTTTTCTTGCTCGGTTATAAAAAGGAGTTCAGTTATATCTTTTTGCTCAATTACCTCACCTAAAAGTTTATTACACTCTCTGGAGTGTTCTTCATCTATGATACAGTCATGACCAAAAGATAAAAAACCTTGCCGTGCATTGTTTAAAAGGTCTCTTACTTTTTTAGTTTTGAGCGTAACTTTTTCTTCAAGATTTGCATTGAGGTCTCGTATCTCTTGATGGAGTTTAGCACTTACTGCAATATTTTCTTTGAGTGATATAGCCATAGTTCCAAACTCATCACCACTATTTATTTCCAAATTTTGCGTGTAATCTTTTTTACCTTGAAGAAATAAAAAGAAATCTGACAACCCATTTTCAAACTTTTTAAGTGGTTGTATCACAATCTTTTTAATGACAATCATAATCACCATACTAATAATAAAACTCATAAAAACAAGACTAATAAGCGCTATATAAATTAAAGTCTCTGCACCATCTATAGAACTATTTACCACAGATAAAGGTTTTGCTAAAAGAGTAATTCCTAGTTTTTTATTTTGAAAATCATAGATAATAGTATATGTATAAAAATACTTTGAACTAAGAAGATAACCTTTTTGAAATAAGTGTTCTAAATTCAAATTTTTGGCATCTTCTAAAAATTTTTGATTTAAATATTGTTGGGAAATGATGTAATTTTGAAATTTTACATCATCATTAAATGAAAACTCATCATGTGTTTTTATTTGCTCATTAACATTCCAATCCATTAAAAGTAAAAAACCTTCATCTGTTTTATCAAATGCTTTGACCACTGAGTTTATCCCTTGAATAAACTCTAAAGAACCGATATGAACTCCTTTTTGGTTTGTAATAGGTGTGATTGCTCTTAAAAGTAACCCTTCTCGTCCCGCTTCAAAGGTTGTAATTGGTTGAAGGGTTTTATTTACAGAAACGACAGCGGTGCGAAATGAACTTAAATCATCTCCGTATTTATCCAATTTCCAATTTCTTAAAAATGATTTATTCTCTTTAGTGTGCAAGTGGATTTTGATATTTTGAAACTTTGTGTAGTTTTTCATTTTAGTTGAAATATCTTTGAGTGATTCTATCGCTAAAACCCTTTTATTCTGACTAAGAGCAATTTTTATCCGTTCATCATTTGCAATAGATATTGCATTTGTGATACCAACACTCATTTTAGAAGCAATTTTATCCTCTGCACTATTAATGAGTTCATTTTTTGTATTTGTATAAACATCGCTTTTAATTTGTTGTGCGTACCAAAACAAAATAAAAAAAGCGATAATCAGAGACACAAGTGAAGCACTTATAACAGCAAGACTTAATTTTGTGCTAACGGATGTAAATTTCATAAAAAGCCTAATAAAAAAGATTTTTTATTATAACTAATTATTATTCTATTTCATACTTTAAAGCTTTTTTTGTAAATTCAGCAGAACAAAAAAACAAAGCAACGAAAATAGGATTCATTTTAACATAATCATCTTCTATTATTTCAAAAACTTTAAAGCTAAAACCCTCTCCATCTTTATGGTTTTGAGGTGTAACTGTAAACTCCACTGGTACAAGAGTTTTTACCATGTTAAGAATAGCTTTTTTCTTTTTTTCACTTTTGGTTGCCAAGATATTAAAATCAGTAGCTTCAGAACTTTTATGTGATAATAAAATCTCTTCCAGAATTGTTATTTTGTCTTGAAAAATCACTTTATTCCACTTGATAATAGTGTTTTGTGATGCAATCTGTCGCCCTGCAAACATAAGTGGTTGAGGCTTTTTCATTTTGATAGCTTCAATCAAGGCAAGAAGGTAGTTCACACCACCAATAGTTTGAGCAGCCTTTTCCATAAAAAGATGGATAAATGCTTTTGCATCTTCAGTTTGTTTATTAAAATTGCACATGAGAATTGCCTTTGTAGTAGTATATAGTTGAAATTATACCCGTTTTTGTGATTTAGATTGTACCTGAAGAAATAGCAGAGAACTCCTCTACAAACCTATAACAAGGTTTGTAAAGAGATTTAATTAAACGCCCTATTTAAAGCAGAAAACAAAGCTTTAATAGAAGCAGTTGCGATAGAAGTATCTGTTCCAACTCCAAAACATGAAATGGTGTTGTCTGTTTGTAGTTCTATGTAAGCTACTGCTTTTGCAGAACTTTTACCACCACATGAATGCTCATAATAAGAATTGATAGTAAATTTATTTTTATATTTTTTTCTTAACGCATTTTTACAAGCGTCAATTGGACCATTACCTTCACCACTTGCAATTATCTCTTTATCATTATATTTGTAAGTAAGCGTACATTCTGTTTTAGCTTTATGTGCTTTTACATCCAAATCTACAAAAGAGATATGCTCTTTTGGATGAAAGTATGTTTTTGTAAATATCTCTAATATCTCTTTTGGTTCTAATTCTCTACCCTTTTCATCAGTGACAGTTTGAACAATTCGACCAATTTCAGGGTGCATCGCTTTTGGAAGTTGATAGCCATAGTTTTTTTCCAAAATATAAGCAATTCCCCCTTTCCCTGATTGAGAATTTATTCTTATGACACTTTCATAAGTTCTTCCAACATCTTTTGGGTCAATTGGTAAATATGGTACTTCCCAAAAAGGGTCTTTTTTAGACTTTTGATATGCCAAACCTTTATTGATTGCATCTTGATGGGAACCTGAAAATGCGGTATAAACCAATTCACCTACATACGGATGGCGTGGATGTGTTGGTAATTCTGTACATCTTTCAACCACTTCCAAAACTGTATTCACATCTGAAAAATCAAGCCCTGATTCAAGCCCTTGAGATGTCATGTTAAGTGCTAAAGTGATAATATCCACATTTCCAGTTCTCTCACCATTACTTAAAAGCGTCCCCTCAACTCTATCAGCTCCTGCTAAAAGTGCAAGTTCTGTAGCCGCAATTGATGTACCTCTGTCATTATGAGTGTGCGTTGAGATTAAAACATGCTCACGGTTATCTAAATGCTCACTCATCCACTCAATTTGGTCTGCATAGATGTTTGGCGTAGACATCTCAACTGTTGCAGGAAGATTAATAATCACTTTTCTATCTGCACTTATTCCCCATCTTGCCGTTACAGCATTGGATATTTCTGCTGCAAATTCAAGCTCTGTTCCTGTAAAACTCTCAGGAGAATATTCCAAAAATATCTCTCCATCATGCTCTTTTTCATATTTTTTGACCAAATCAACACCCTCCAAAGCAAGGGCGATAATCTCTTCTTTGGATTTACCAAAAACGATTTTTCTTTGAGCAACTGAAGTTGAATTATAAATATGAACAGTCGCTTTTTTTACACCTTTTAATGCTTCAAAAGTTTTGGCAATAAGATGTTCTCTTGCTTGTACAAGGACTTGGATTTTCACATCATTAGGGATTAAATTTTTTTCTACCAAACGGCGTAAAAAGTCAAATTCTACTTTTGAAGCGGATGGAAAACCAACCTCTATCTCTTTAAATCCGAGTTTTAATAAGAGTGTAAAAAGTTCAAGTTTTTTTTCCATATTCATAGGATTAATAAGTGCTTGATTTCCATCTCGTAAATCAACACTACACCAAATTGGTGCTTTTGTAATACTATTATTTGGCCATTTTCTATTTGGCATCTCTATTTTTGGATATGGCTTATATTTGCCTATTGGAATTTGATTCATCATGAACCCTTTAAACTTGAAATTTTAACAACACACTCTTACATTTGTTATTAAGTTTGAAATTATATCAAGTTTATAGCGAATCCAAAAATTTCATAATAGAAGTTTACTAGCCACAGCAAGTGTTGCACTTTCTGAACGAAGTACCATCGAGGTGTTGAGTCTAAAGTTTTCTTGACTTTTTAAAAGCTCTCGCTCATTTTTGGAAAATCCACCCTCACACCCAATAATCACTGTTTCAAAGTGACTGGTATCTTCTAAAACTCTCTCGCAAAAATCAAAAACTTTTGTTTTAGGAAACTCTTTTATAAACTCTGCAATATTTTTATAAGTATCAAATTCCATCTGAGAAGTTCTACCAGATTGCTCCATGGAGGAGTCCAAAATTCTCTCAAATCTCTCAAAATCCAATTTAAAATTTTTTTGACTTCTATCACAATAGATAAAAGAGATTTTACTCACCCCTATTTCATTTAAGGATGGCAACACTTTTTCTATTGATTTTACATCTATAACACACCAACCAATATGAAGTTTTTTAGCACTTTGAACTTCTAATATCTCAGAAGAGAGTAAATTTAAATTCAAACTTCTCCCATCAATATCAGTAATTTTATATTTATGCAATGTTTTTATATCTGCTTTTGAGCGAAAAAAAAGTGCATCACCGACTTCATGACGGCGAACTTTAATAATATATTTATGTAAATCACCCTTGACAACAAGCGTTGGTTTGGAAGCATCTTCATGAAGCAAATATATCATCGCCACATCCAAAGTGAGATAACTAAAGTTATTATGAATTCTGATAATAAAATCTTTTTTGCATAGTTTTTATAAAGAAGAAACTTTTCTAAACTGTTAACAAGTTTTAATCCTTTAGAGCGTTTTACTTCTAAAAAAATAAATAAAATACTCACTACTATCATGAGAATATTTTCTATACTAAACGAAAGATGTTTTGCAGCCATCATCACAATCCCTGTAAAAATAATCCCCCCAATCCCCAAAGAGTCCAAAGGTGCATAAAATAACTCCCTTTTTCTTTTATAGAAAATAAAATCATTCGATACCCAAAGAATCAAATAATTGATTCCAACTATTCCTAATATTAAAAACACAAAACTGCTGTGAGCTACAATACTCATATTATACATTTCATTCATAAGTAAAATTCTACTATAATAAAATAATTATTCAATAAAAGGCAACAATATGGCTGTAACAGTAGAAGAAGCGTTAGAACTTATATACAAAAATATATCCCCTACACTCATAAAAATTTTACCAATTGAACAGGCGTTAAGCTTAGTTTTAGCTCAAGATATAATTGCTACACATAATTTACCACCCTTTGACAATTCTGCCATGGACGGGTATGCTGTAAAAATTGCAGATGGTGGCACTTGTGTAAAAGTAGAACACACTATTTTTGCAGGAGATTATTTTGAGGGTGAGTTACAACATCAAGAAGCAATAAAAATTATGACAGGTGCAAAAATTCCACTTGGAACGCAATCTGTTATTCCTATTGAAGAGGTTACTCCATGTGAAGATGGTGTACTATTACCTCCTAATTTAGTGATGTCAAAACATATCCGTTTTTGTGGAGAGGATATTAAAAATGGTGAGGTAATTTTAAAAAGTGGAGATAAACTAGGTGCGCACCAAATCACACTTTTAGCATCTCAAGGGATAAGCCATGTCAAGGTGTATAAAAAACCAAAAGTTGCACTTTTTGCTTCTGGAAATGAGCTGAAGATGCATTTTGAAAAAATTGATTCTGTTCAAATTTACAATACAAATACACCCACTTTTCTTGCAAGAGCAAACGAACTTGGGTGTGAAGTTGAGTTTATTGGTACTGCAAATGATACGATTGAAGATATTAAAATCTATATCAAAAGTGCTCTTGATGCTGATTTAATTATTACCTCTGGTGGCGTGAGTGTTGGAGATGCTGATTTTACAAAAGAGGCGTTTGAAGCATTTGAATACACTAATATTTTTGATAAAGTGGAGATTAAACCTGGAAAACCAACCAATTTTGGTAAAATAGGCAAAACTTTTATTTTAAATCTTCCTGGAAATCCTCTTGCAGCAGCACTTAATTTTGAGCTTTTTGCACAATCTATCATCTTGGCTTTAAGTGGAGATAGTAGTAAATATCTCAATGTAATTAGTTCAAAAATGAAAGCAGATTATAAAATAAAAGCTGGAAAAAGGAGTTTGATACCAGGATATTTTGATGGAGAATTTTTTATCGCATGTGATAAATTTGCACCTGGCATGGTATCACCATTAGCAAATTCAAATGCTTACATTATTATAGATGAAGCATGTACGACTTTTCCATGTGAAAATTGTGTCAAAATTATCCCAACAAGGTTTTCATTTACTTCTCAAAACAAGGTTGATTTGGTGAGTAAATCTTAAACTTCTTTAGGATTTACAAACTGCACTTCCCTTTTTATCTTTTCCCATAACTCACTATCACCCCAATCTTCTCTCACTGCATCAGAAAAAATAATTTTTTCTAACTCTATTTTGCCCATTTGTTCAGAAGAAGCATCATGTTTAAAACATTGTGCGTATCCTGTATCTGTTTCATGCACAATGACGCTATGGAGTTTGACCTCTTTTTCACCATTTATTGTTGAAGTTAGCAATAAAAGTTTATCTATCATAAGAAAAATTACACGGGAAAATTGCTCAGCTGATGGAGAAACTGGAAGTTCGACCCATCTTGCAGAGTGTTTTTTCATGTCATGAAGATATGATTCTTCATCGCCATTCCAAAGTGCAATAGCATGGTCAAAACTCTCTAGTAAAGCTTTCATGTTTTGTTTCATAAGCCCAAAATCATAAACCATTTGCCCATTATCTAAAAAGTTTGATTCAAAAAGAAGCTCTACTTTATAGGAGTGACCATGAACTGAACTTCTGCATTTCACGCTTGAGCATCCACGCACTACATGTGCATTTTCAAATTTAAAAAGTTTTCTAATTATCATCTAAACACCTTTGTTTTGGTCCCAAACTCTTATATGTAATCTATCACTAAAGTTGTACCCTTTTGCTTTACAAAACTCTATTAAAGGAAGCGTATTGGCTTCTACCTCTTTTTTACTGCCACCAAGAGGCATACAATATACTTTTGTTTTTGGAGAATGGATAATTATATTTGAAATTTCTTCTTCTAAACCTAAATCTATAGACTCGGCATCAATGCTAAACTTAAAAAAAGCATCTTTTGCCTTTGAAGCAATACTAAAAATCACATCACCTCGCACCCTTTTACTGAGCGCTTCATGGGAGTTTGAGAGTTTTACAGACAAAGCAAAGATGAAGTTTTTATAGATTGGATATTTTTCAAAATCAACATGAAGTGAACCATTTGTCTCAAAAGTAATAGTGTGTCCATGTTTGTACAACTGTGTTAAAAATTCTATAAATATTTCATCATGTGCATAAATAAGTGGCTCTCCACCTGTGAGAACAATATCCACGGCATGGGGGAGTTCATACAAATCCAAAATATTTAAAAGTTTTTTTGCATCATCTATTTGCACCCAATTATGAGCAAAATGTTCACGATTAACTGCATAAACCGTATCGCATCCTAAAACTGTAGTACCATTCGAGGCAATTTCTTTACAACCAAACCCTTCGCATCGCATATTGCAACCACCAAAACGAAAAAACAGTGATGGAGTTCCCGTATATTTACCCTCACCTTGAATAGAATAAAAATGTTCAACTAAATACAGCAAAACTCAACCTCCAGTTTCATAAAAAGCACGGGTTGAAACTTCACCATCTTCACCACCCCAACGATTTTTTTCAGGTTTTGTACGGATAACCTCTTTTAAAATAAGAGCAGCTCCTTGAATATCCCCTTTTTTTATAGAATCTCGAATACTCATCGCTTCATCAAAGTATAAACATGGAATCAAATTGCCCTCGGCAGTAAGGCGGATACGATTACATTTTTTACAAAAATCATCTTCATAAGGCTCAATAATCCCAAATTTATACCCATCTTCTAAAAGATAATAATGAGATGGTGAACTCCCATCAAAACCCTCATCTGTAAATTTATATTTTGCACCTAAAATCTCTAAAAGTTCTTTTGATTTGAGTCCTGAAATATCCACTTTAGCATGGGTATTTTCCATATACTCTATAAAGCGGATACTCATATTTCGCTCTTTGCAATACTCCAAAACTTCTAGAATCTCGTTCTCATTCATCCCTTTCATGGGAACCATATTTACTTTAACTTTAAGCCCAACTTTGAGTGCTTCATTGACACCATCGAGTACATTTTTTAAGACATCTTTTCCAGCGATTTTTTGTGCAATATCAGGTTTGAGCGTATCAATAGAAACATTTATCCGCTTAAGCCCTGCATCTACTAACTTTTGAGCAGTGCCTTTGAGTAAATAAGCATTGGTCGTCATGGCTAAATCTACAGTTGGTTTATAGTCGTAAATCATCTTAATAAATTTATCCAAATCTTCACGCAAAAGTGGCTCTCCACCTGTTATACGGATTTTTTTGACACCCTCATCAATTGCTATTTTCATAAACTCAAATAGCTCCTCAAATGAGAGTAAATTCTCTTTTGGCACCCATGAGAACGGTTTTTCTGGCATACAGTATTGACACCTAAAATTGCATCGCTCTGTAACTGAGACTCTTATATAATCAACTACTCTGTCATAGCTATCAATGAGCATTATTTGTCCTATATCTATATATTTTTGGGGGTGTATTATATCTTTTGGAAGTAAAACAAAGTTGATAGAAATTATAAATTTGAGAAGTTAAGCTACGAATAGACTCCATGAAAAACATGGAGGAAGAGATTATTCGGATAAAATCTAAGGAAAAATTGTATTAAAAGTTGTAACGAGCTACAACACGAGCTATATCTTGAGCGTCTACAGTTGCAACTGTTTTACTCCATGTTTGATGCATATAAGCAGCTAGTAAATCAACGCCACCTAACTCAATTTTATACACAAATTCCATATCTGTAAAATCTCTTTTAGCAACAGAATTATCTGTACTTATACTAACTTGAGCAATCGCAGTACCAAAATCACCTGTATTATAAGCAGCTTTTAATAAATAAGTATCGTTATTAAGTGTAATTGCATTTTGATTCATAACCAATTGTGTGTAAAGTGGAGTTTTTACACCACCTGTGTTTCTGATTTGAACGCTACCATCATTTACAGTTGTATAGGCTACACATAATGTAAGGTTTTCAATTGGAGAAGTACCCACTTTTATACCAAATGCATTGGTATCTTTCAATGCAGATGCTTCAGGCATAATAGAACCTCCTTGAATACCAATTCTTAATCCCATCGGTAAAGATTTATTGGCAACCATAACATCACCCCAAATAATTGAAGCACCAGCATTTGTTGCTGTTTGAACTTGTGCTACATCATAATAAGAAAGAGTCATACTCGTTAGAGGAAGTGACCTATTTTGCACTGTAACCATATAAGTTGGACCATTAATAGCTATACCATCTGAACCTGTAATAGGATTATTATTTACAGATAAATCATTAAAAGATGACATATCATGACCAAAACCATTTCCATTAGTTTGTGCTACATATGCACCCACTAAAGTTGTATCTTCAATGTCACTATTTATAATTAAAGCAGTATCAAAAGTATTTTTAAATACATTCCAATTTTCAGAAAATGCAAATGGTGAGAGAGATAAAGGTAATTCTTGACGACCTAGTTTTAAAGTAGTATTATCAATTTTTTTAGCAATAAATAATTGACTTAAATAGATGTCATCAGCAATATTATTTTCACTAATACCTGCATTTGTATTTTGCATTGCTCCATTAACGAGATTTTTTTCTAAACCTAAAGTACCTAAATAATTGATTGTTGAACCAAATGTAAAATCATTTCTAAGATTTGCATCAAGATTTAATTGAACACCAGCATTTGCTTTTGTATTATCTCTAGCTGTATTATCTGAATTCATGGCAGTACCAAAAAGATTTTGAGAGGCTGTACCAGTGGCATTTGTTGCCATTGTGTTGTAATAAAGTACTGCTTGACCAGTTGTTACTATGTCTACACCTCTATCCCCAGCAATTGCTGAAGATACAACCAATGACGCCGTTACCATTGAAATTAATTTTTTTTGCATTCTATGCTCCTATTTTGTTATCGCTTTTTGAAGTCCAAGTTAAAATTCTATTATTTGTTATTTTCAACTTTTATAACACTTGTTTGTGCGATTAAGTCATGTAAAGCCCGTTTATCTTTTCTATAAAATGGAAGTAAAAGCCCTAAAAGGGTAGTTGCAGAGATTAGAAAAGCGATAAAACGCAAATATGCCCTTAAAAAAGAGATATTTTTAAATGAAGTTGCATCGACAACTTGAATATCATACGCTTTTTTACCCGGTGTTTGGGCAAATTTTGAGAGTAAAAATGCGTATATAAAACCATATAAAAATACACCAACAAACTGTGCAATTTGTGAAGATTGAAAATCATCTTTTCCATCCAAGGCAATGTAAGTAATAATGTAAAGTATTGGAATATATATCATAAATAAATCAGTAATAAATGCTTTTATTCTCTCTGTGTAACGAGCATAATTTACTGTATCAGTAAGTAACTCTTTTGTGGTTTGTTTTGATTGTTGTTTTAATTTTCTAAATCTCATGAGAAGGATTATATCAAATATAACCAAAGGGAATATACCCTTTGGTTTATAAAATTAGTGCAGTTCTTTCCAAACTTGCTTTTTCCAAAGAAGAGCAAATATTGCAAATATAACGATATAAATCATCACATTTTTACCAATTTCTTCTCTTTCATGCCGTTTTGTATCACCAGCATCTTCAAGATACTCGATAACTTTCTCTGCTGTTTGTGCCGTAACACCCACACGAGGCATTGCAGTACCCTCTAATTGGTTTTGTGGATTTTCTATAAGTGTACTAATAAAATGCTCACCACGAGAACGGATATACATACTTAAATCTGGTGGTAATTTACCCATGTACGCTTTGAGAGAATCTTCATATTCCAACACTTTTATATCAAATGCTAACGCATCTTTTTTGTATTTAAAGCTTGGCTTTTCACCTAGTTGTGTCCATTTTTCATAGCTTAGAGCATGGCATCTACCACAAGCATTTTCAAATGCTATTTTTGGAGTTACTGCTTCAGGCTTGATAGCAATTGATTGTAAATATGCAACCATATCTGCAACTTCTTGCTCAATATCACCACCAGCTCCAGAAAAAGGTGCCATTGGGTGTGCTTGTCCTTTAGTCGCATCAAATTTATGTGCAACTTTAAGTGCATGAGCTGGATTTTTAATCAAATCAGCCAAAAATTTTGCATCATAAATAGCACCTGCATTACTCAAATCTGGTGGATTTACACCATAACTCGCAGCTGCCATTTGTGGCTCCATAGCAGCAGGCATCCCTACAGCTTCAACAGCATGACAACCAGTACAAGCACCAGCGCCCATTACAAGCTCTTTTCCGTTTGCTACATTACCTGTTTTTGTGAGTGCTGGTAAATCTGCATAAACAAACCCTTCACTCTCAACATGTTTATGTAATACATGATGTGCAAATGGTTCAACAAGATAGTATGTAATAAGTGAAAAAACTACAACTACTGCTAATATTAATGGTTCTTTATTTTTCATCTTATCCCCTTATACTTTTTTTTCAAACATAGTAATGAATGGTAACGCTATCCATTGTGCAATAAAGAGTATTGCAGCAAAAAAGCCGATAGTGCTATAAATTCCTGATGGTGGTAATTTGCCCATAGCAGTTAAAATAATCATGTTAATTAACATCATCCAAAACCAAATACGGAATAATCCACGACGATTTGCAGCAACAGTATTTGGACTTCTATCCAAAAATGGTAAAAGAACAAAAATAACTTGAGCAAATCCAAATGCAATCAGACCAATATCTACAGAGAATGGGCGTAAAATTTCATAAGACCATAAAAAATACCATTCAGGATAAATATGTGCTGGAGTTTTAAGTCCGTCTGCTGGGTCAAAGTTTACAGGGTCCATAGCAAAACCGTAGTTATAAAAAACAAGATAAAAGAAGAAAATTAGATAAACACCCACAACCATCATATCTTTTGACATAAAGTCGTTTGCAAATCTCATAACTTTTGAACCTGCTTTGTCACCATTTAAATATCTTTTTGATTCTTTTTCAAAATCAATCTCTTCACCATCTTGATTATTAACATGGGGAATACGAAGAGAACCAAAGTGAAGTGCGATAAGTCCTAAAATAGCCAATGGAATTAATAAAACATGGAGCATGAAAAAACGAGTTAAGAATGCTTGAGCAGGAACATAATCCCCACGAATCCATTCAACTAAACCATCTGCATGTAAAGAACCACCGCTAAAGAGGTTTGTAATAACCATTCCAGCCCAGTAACTCATTTGCCCCCATGGAAGCATATAACCAGAAAATGCTTCTGCTGAAAATGCCACAAATAAAAGCATTCCAGATATCCAAATCATCTCACGACCTTTTTTGTAAGAGCCGTAATAAATTCCCGTAAACATGTGGATGTAAATAATCAAAAATACAACCGAAGCAGCAACGCCATGCACATGTCTCCACAACCAACCAAAATCAACATCTCTCATTATTGTAAAATTCACACTATAAAATGCAGTCTCAATGTTTGGTTGATAATACATCAATAAAAATATACCTGAAACTAAAAGGAGCACGAAGGTAATTACAAGAACCATCCCCATTGCCCACAAAAAGTTAATATTTTTAGGAATCCAATACTCAGACCCCATAACTTTTTCAATTGTATCAATTGCTAATCTTTGGTTTAACCAATCTTTAACGCTTGTTGCTTTTGTAAAATGTGCCATCTTTTCCCTTTTTAAAGTGTAATGCCAGTTTCTTTCATTTTAGTATATTCAGGCCCAGCCTCACCCAAAACTAACTTCGTACCATCTATTTTAAAAGGAGGAATATCAAATCCTCGTGGAGGTGGAACTTTTGTTACATCACCAGAAAAGTCAAATTGACCTCCATGACAAGCACATAAAAATCCTTGTTCAGTCGCATTGTATGCAGGAATACATCCAAGGTGTGTACATAAACCGATAGAAACCATATAGTGAGAACCACCAATAATAATATCACGGGCTTTTTGTTTTTCTGTTTGTTTTGCAACCATCTCAGCTGTTTTTTTCAAAACGAATATAGGTTTCCCTCTCCATTTTTCAGTAACTAACTGATTCTCTTCATATATAGTCATATCCAAAGTAGTAAAACCAGCTGCTTTTACACTTGGAAGTGGGTCCCAACTTTTTTTCATTGCAACCAATGAGCCTACTGCACCAACTGCTGCAACAGCACCAAATGCCTTCCCCATAAAACCTCTACGGCCATTATTTTCCATCTCTTCTCACTTTAATGTGAATTTTAAAAGCTTATTATATACCAAATAACTTTTAATTATTTATAAATTTAAGCTTTGTTTTATAAAATTTGCAATTTTATTGCTATCTTTTTCAATTTTAGAATATTCGTGATTATTTATTGTTTTTAAAATGACAGATAATTCTGATTTATCATAATTTAGAATAATAGGAATATTCAGTTTTAAAAATAACTTTTGAAAATCAACTATATAATCTTCTCTTTGAATATAAATAGGTTTTCCACCAGAAGCAAGGCTCTCTAAAACAGCTTGAGGCGATGCTGTGATAAGAATATCTGTTTTTTTAATCATCTCATTATATTCTTCAAATTCATGGTAGTGACTAAATTTTTTCTTTAATAAATCTTCATAATCTAAAAAGTAATAAAAACCAAGTTGTAAGTGAGGATTTAATCCATCAAGAAAGGGTAGGTTTTTTTCTAAATCTTTTTCATAATCATCATCACCAAAGAAAAATGAAAGTTTTATAGTTTTTTCTTCATGAACAAAAAAAGTATCATCTATCGCATAACCATGACAAATATTTTCACCCTCCAAATAAGGTGAAATCAAAAACTCTTTTTCCATTTTTGTATCATTTTCAGCATCACTTACTCTAATAAAAGTTGAAAAATATTTTCTCATGTCATCTAACATAATAGGATTTGCTTCCTCAGAATCAAAAATTAGTTTATCTCCATAGTGTGCAATTTGAGGTATATTTCGTACAACATCAATTCCAACACTATTTTTGATACCAAAATTTTTAGCAATCTGTGCTATACGAAAATCAGAACTCAAAAGTGTAATATCCACATCTCCCAACGCTCTTATAATTGTTGCAGCGCGTCTAAATCTATCTAGCCCTATTCTGTGTCCTGTATGCACATAATAAAAAAATTTCATTTTTCCTCCACTATTTTTATAATTTTTGTATATTGTGGATTGTACTATGAAAAATATTAAGGAAGCTATTGATATCTTGAGTTTTTTGTTTTAGATAAATTATTTATTTTGATTGGATGAAGTAAAGGTGTAAAAGGGGAAACTCCCTTTTACTTAGATTGGAAGAACACGAATTTTTGAAGAGAGTTTTTCTTTAAGTGTTGCTTCGATTGCATAAAGTGTCCCTGTTGAAGATGAAGAACAACCGTTACATGCACCCAAATAGCGGATATAAACATCAATATATTCATCTCCCACTTTAATATCAATAACTTCCATGTTGCCACCATCCATAATAAGAAATTGGCGAACATTTTCATCTACGATAGCATCAACAGCTTTAATTTTTTGAACCAAAGTCATATTTTCAAAACTACCAGTCGAACCAGCATCTGCGGCTGCTTTCATTTTTTCTTCATCCATTTCACGGCGAACATTCGCTAAAATATCTACAAGATAATATTCTCTTGCTTCATGTCCACCTGGTTTGATACATGACTTACAAAAACCACCTGCTTTTGTATAATCTGTAATCTGCTCAACTGTTTTTAAATTATTAAGCTTAATAACCTCTTGGAGTGTTCCTAAGCTCACACGAGCACATTCACACACAATAATATCCTCTTCAAAAGAGTTAGCATCAATCCCCAAGTAAAGTCCTGCTGCTTTTTTGATAACATCATAAGCCATAACTGAACAATGCATTTTTTGAGGTGGAACTGCTGGGATATCTGGAGTATCACGAAGTGCAAATTCAACATCAATATTTGTAATTTTTACCGCTTCTTGGACAGTTTTACCAATACAAAGTTCTGTCATAACATCTGAAGATGCGATAGCTGTACCACAACCAAAACTTTTAAATTTTGAGTTTACGATGATGTCGCTTTTAGGGTCAATCTCCCAATATAAACGAACCGCATCGCCACAAGATTCTGCTCCAAAATCAGCAACAATTAATTTATTACCATGAGACGCTGCTTCTACTTCTGAAATTTCCCCTTGATGTTGTGGGTTGTTCATAAGTGTCGTAACTTTGTTTGAGTAAGCATCCCATAATGATGCTCCTAGTAAATCTTCTTTTGCCATTGTATTTATTTCCTTAATATTTATTTAGTGCATTTCACATGCAAGGGCTTCGCCACCCTTTGTTGGTTGGACAATTGCAAATGAGCTTGAAATTGCTCTAAGTCTTGCAACTGCACTTTTAAAATGTGCTATTGTATAATCAATTTCTGCATCAGTTGTAAAACGGCTTAAACTCAAACGGATTCCTGTGTGAGCGAGTTCGCTATCTGCACCAATTGCAAGCATAACAGTATTTGCTTCCAAATCTTCACTCGCACATGCAGAACCAGTAGAAGCTCCAATTTGACCATTATTTAAGTCCCAAAGCATCCCTTCACCCTCGACACCTCGAATAGAGATTAAGATTGTATTTGGTGTTCTGCGTTCACGACTTCCAATTACAAAAGTCTCACTTAACTCTAAAAGTGCATCTTCTAAACGGTCTCTTTTTGCTCTGATTGAAGCCATTTTTTCTCTTATATTTGTTGTTGCTATTTCAATTGCTTTTCCCATTCCCACAATATAAGGAACATTCAATGTACCTGAACGGCGATGACCCATTTGCTCTCCGCCATGTAAAAGTGGACTTAGTTTTTGAGAATTACGGATATATAACGCACCAATCCCTTTTGGACCATGAAATTTATGTGCTGACATGGAAACAAAATCTACATGAATATCTTGTAAATCTACAGGTATTTTTCCAACTGCTTGAACTCCATCGGAGTGAAATAAAACACCTTTTTGTTTACAAATTTCCCCTATCTCTTTGATTGGAAAAAGCATTCCAGTTTCATTTGAAGCCCACATGATAGAGACTAACGCTGTTTTGTCTGTGATAAAACTTCTTACAGTATTTGCAGATACAACGCCCTCTTCATTTACGGGAAGATAAGTCACTTTTACACCTTGCTCTTCTAAAAACTTACATGTTGTAAGAACTGATGGATGTTCCACTTCACTTGTTACAATATGGTTTTTATCACCATTTACAATATGGTCTAGCCAAACTGATTTTAGAACCCAATTATTGGATTCTGTAGCACATGAAGTAAAGACTATATCATCATTATCAGATGCATTCAAAGCATTATATACTTGATTTATAGCATTTCTAATTGCTGGATGTGAAGAAGTTCCAAACTTATGAAGTGAACTTGGATTTCCATAAAGCTCACTAAAAAATGGTTGCATCACTTCTACAACTTGTGGGTCGCACATTGTGGTGGCATTGTTGTCTAAATATACTTGCATTTTGTACCTTTTATTTAGAGGCATTTTCAGCCTATTTTTAAACAAGACAATTTTTGTCCTCTTTTAGTTTTGAAATAATATTAGCTTTGATATTTGATAATGCTTAACTCAAACTGATATTGTATTTCTTTTAAGGATAGATTAGGGGATAAATTAAAATGCTCAAATGATGCTTTCTAGTTTACTACTTGTTTAATGAATAGCAGTAGTATGGCTTTGAATATTTCAAGCATTGGAAATTGATATGATACAAGAAAATAATAATAACTATTTAAGTGGACTTCTGGCAAATAAAAGTGCTTTACAAAAGATGGAAGCTAAATCTATAGCAAAAATTGTTGAGTCTGTAAAACAAAATTATGATGAGAGTTTTTTAGATATTTTAGAGCAACTTCCAAAGGAGAATCTTTTAAATATTATTTTATTGATGAATGCAAAAAATACAAAGGATATATTCTCAAAATGTAGTACAGAGTTTTTATATTCAGCAATTGAGCATGCAAATGATGAAGATATATCAGAAGCGATGGAGAGTATTGAACTCTTAGATGAAAAAAAATTTAGAAAGCTTTTTGATAAATTAACAATGGATAGAGGTTTGAACGCTCTGATAAAAGATGAAACAAAAGTTTATAAAGGCGATGAAATCAGTCCAAGTATTAAACTTTACTACAATAATAACGGTCATGTTAGTTCTATTGGATTTGATATGAAATCGAAGATAAATATTGAAAATTTAATTTGGGTGGATTTGTATAAACCAACTATGGAGGAGATAGAACTTATAGAAGAAGTTCTAGGAATTGAAATTCCTACTGTAAATGAAAGAGAAGAGATTGAGATAAGTTCAAGGTATTGGGAAGAAGAAGGGATAACTACAATCAATTCTTACTTTACAACATTTGAGAATGATGAGATGATAAGTGAAACAATCAGTTTAATTTTAAAAGATAGCTTTTTAGTGAGTGTGAGATTTAGAAATTTAAAGAGTTTTGAGGAGTTGAATAAGAAAATTGTTCTTTTCCAAAGTAGATTTACAAACGGTGTTGAGTTACTTCTTGCAATGCTTGATATACGGATAGATTTAGATGCAGATATGTTGGAAAAAATTGTTAAAGATATATCTATATTGCGAAAAAGTTTTATGAGTGATGATGTTGCAAGTCATGATGTGCTTTTGAAATTATCAAAAATGGAAGATTTAAATGCAAAAATGCGAGAAAGCCTTCAAGATAAAAGTAGAATTTTAGTTGCTCTCATTAAAAATCAAATTGTTACAAAAAGACAAAATTTTGAATTAAAAATCATGATTAAAGATGTTTCTTCTTTAATTGTTCATGTAGATTTTAATTTTGAAAGATTAGATTCAATTCAAAATATTACACTCGCTTCCATTAGTATCAAACAGGGCAAGAATATTACTATTTTAACTATTGCAAATGTGCTTTTTTTACCTCCAACTTTAATCGCTAGCTTATACGGCATGAACTTTCACCACATACCAGAGCTTAATTGGGAATATGGTTACATGTATGCTTTGGGATTAATGGTATTATCAGCAGTGATACCATATTGGTTATTTAAAATGAAAGCATGGCTTTAAAAAATATTTGTTTAAACTTTTCAAAGATAGCCTTATTATATGGCTATCTTATTTGTATTTTGTACTATAACTTCGTCCTCTTTTTTGCCTTTGATAAATGCTAAAAAGAATATTAAAAAGATACTCAAAATGAAGCCCGTCACAAAAGCAACAACAACAATAAGTGCTCTTTTTGGCTTTGCTTTATTTTTGATATAAGACTCATGAGGAAGTGTTAAAATATCACATTGATAGTATTGCTTTGATTTTGTCATAATCTTTTTTTCTAAGAGTTTAGAGATAAGCATGGAAAGATTTTGGCGTAATTCAATCTCATCTGCATGAGAGAGTTCTTCTTGAAAATATTTTAAACTATTGTTAAGATTTTTAAGATTATTGTCAACCAAATATTTACTTGCATCTTCTAAAAAGGCATTAATAATTTTAGGTGGATAAGTTCTATCCATGTCGCTATAAGAAACAGAGATAAGAGAAGTTTTCTTATCGCTTGAGATAGCAAACTTTGTTTGGATATCTAAAATTAAATTATAAATTATTTCCTCTTTATCTTTTACTTGTTCCTCTTTTCCTTGTTCATCTTTTTTATCCGATTTAAAGAACTCATAAATATCTCTATATCCCAATGCAAAGACATAATTTTTATCAATATCCTCTTGGCTATAATAATCCAAAACTTTATTTTTAACCACAAACTCTTTCATGAATTCATAGTTATGAAGCAGCGAATCAAAGGCACTATCAGGTGTCATAGAAGCACCACCCAAACTCACACCAGCCATAGCAGCTAAACCACCAAGCGCTCCTCCTCCAGAATCTGATTCTGTTGGGATAAGAATTGCTTCTGATGAATATACATTGGGTTGTTTAAGAGCATACACAACAGCTAAAGTTGTGACGAGAAAAGTAAAAAGAATAATAAGCGTTTTACCCTTGAGAATTGTTTGCCACAATTCTCGTAAGTCAATTTCATCCTCTTGAATATATCCGTTATTTTGAGGAAGATTCTGCATTATTTTGTAATACCTAAAGTATTAAATGCAGCTGCAGTAATAGCAAAGTTTGAGAGAATTTTACTTGCACTATCCCAAATTTCAAGATTACTAAACTCTTGGATATAAATAGGAACAACGATTGTATCCCCTTTTCGTAAGTTAGAATTTGCATAAAACCATGAAGTATTTACAGGCTCAGAAATTCCATTGGCATGGATAACATATATGCTCTCTTTATCAGCAGCTTTAGAATAACCACTTGCAAGTTTTATATATTCTGCAAACCCTTTTTCTCCGTCATACACAAATGAACTAGGATTGTAAACTTCTCCAAATACAGTAACCGTATCGATAGAACTTGGAATAGTAATAGTATCTTTATCTTTAAGAACAATATTGTAAGTACTCTCCTCAATTTTACTCAGATTGTTATCTATCATAATATTGATACGACCAATTGGCTGATATTTTTGCGCTTCAACCATAACTTCACTCAAAGCATTCACAGCTTGTCCCATACTAGCTGATTGTTTAGAATTAGCTGGCATAGCATTATAAATAGCAAGTTGACGCTTAATTTGTGATAATGAGCTGTTGTATTGTTCTATTTGATTTTGTTTGATACTCTCTCTTGTAAAAACTGCACCATCAACAAAAGCTTTATTTGTAAAGCCACCTGCTCGTTTGAGTAGACTTGCAAGTTGTTCCCCTTCTTCTATAGTGTAAGTTCCAGGAAAGTTAACTTGACCACTGAGTTCAACACTTTGTTTTTCTCCCCATTGAGGAATCTTAAAGATTGTAACTTCATCGTATGGTTGAAGTTCTATTTCTGAGAGGGATTTATCTTTAATGTCAATTTTTATAATATTTCGTTGTCTTACGAGCTTTTCGTCAACATAATATCTTATAATCTCTATATTATTTGTATAAGCTCTTTTTGTAAAACCACCTGCAAATTTTAAAAGTTTTGCAACATTCATCCCTTTTTCATAAAAAGTACTCATCGGTTTTACAACTTCACCTTGAATCGTAATTGGTTCTAAAATATGTGAATTATAATAATCGTAAACTTCAATTTCATCATAAGGGGAAAGTGTCGTGTTTCCATCTTTTTCTTGTGAAATGAATTTTGTGATAGGCATAAAGTCTTTTGTATTAAAAGTGGTAAGTCTAATTTTATCATCAATAACTCCATTCACTCCCGAGGCATGAATTGCATCTTTAACGCTCATACCATTGTAATATTGAAGTTTTCCAGCCTTCATAAGTGTTGTACCCACAGTTGTAACATAAGCACTAGATGTAATATCATTTTGATTAAAGATAAAAATTTCATCTTGAGATTTTAAAAGAACTGTTTGCGTGTTATTTAAAACTTTTTCTAAGTCGAATGATTCGACAGTATATGTAAGTTTTTCATTGTATCTTTTGAGCACTGCATATTCAAAATAAGTTTGTGGTAAAAAGAATTTTTTTGCACCAAATTCAATATTTTTCTTTAATAATTCATTGAGTGTTTTACTTGTACCCAGATTATAATTTCCAGGTCTTATGATATTTCCATAGATATTTACACTGCTTTGTGCTGAAAAATCTAAAGGATATATATAAATTTTATCACCATTTTGCATTTTGAAATTTTTTGCTTGACTATAAGCAATCTCAAAAGTTTCACTCGTAGAGTTATCTTTAAATCGCTTAATTTTGATATTTATTTTTGAAGCGTCAGGTGTCATGCCACCAGCAAACTTTATAAGCGTATTTAATCTTTCATTTTCTTTCAGTTCAAAAATAGCTGCATTATTTACCAATCCGTCAATGCTTACTAAAATTTTTGCTTGCTTTATCATGACAATATCACCATGTTTGAGTAAGATAGAGCCAAAATCCTCACCCTTAAATAAAAGGTCATAAAAATCAATATGAGCAATAATTTGAGAATCTCTTTTAATAATTATATCTCTAAGTGAACCATTCTTTTGAATCCCATTTGCATTATTGAGAAGGTCTTTTACAGTTGAATAAGAAGCTATATTATAAAGACCTGGTGCTTTTACCTCACCTACAAGTGTTACTTGAATACTACTATATTTACTAATGTTAATATTAAAATTACTTGTTTTATAGTGTTGGCTAAGTTTGCTTGTAAGGTATGTTTTAGCATCGGCAAAACTCATTCCACCAACTTTAATTGGTCCTAAAAAAGGGATTTGGAGTGTTCCATCATTTTGTACATCCAAAGAAAACTCTTTTTCTCTATCCCCATAAATATTTATATTGAAAACATCACCAGTTGAAATAATATAATTAGACGGTGTCGGAAGTGAGGCAATATCTATCTGATTTTTATTTGCAAAAAAGCGATTTGAATAACGAGCAAGTTTATTTTCACTAAAAAAGAGTTGTTTTTTTAATAGCTTCTTTTTTATATTTTCACTTGTTTGATAAGCAAAAGGGTTCATCCCAGAATCTGTGGCATGAGCATCTTGAATTGCTTTATCCGTTTCCGTATCCGTTGTTTCTGTAGTACTTTTATCTGTATCTACCTTATCTACCTCTATATCATTTTTCACATCAGTAGTAACAACATCAGCAGTTTTTGATGTTTCAGTAGCTTTTACATCAAGTTTTTGCTTCACTTCATCTAAGGTAACACCTTTTTCTTGCATGGCAGCTTGAGCTTGAGGTGTATTAAGTAAAGCAGGATTTTGCATCACTGCTTGCTTGACTTCGGCTATGCTAGGTTCAGCATAGAGGACTAATATGGGTAACAAAGAAAGAAAAAACAGTTTAAAAAGCATAAGAAACTTCTCCAAAAAAAATTAGGCGAATTGTATCTTTTTATTAGTTATTGTAGGCTGAAATGTATCAATAGCTACACGATTATGAGCTATTTTTGAACGACTTACAACATTGCAACAAAACATAAAATAGAGATTTATAAAGTGCCTTTAATTAGTTTAGCGATAACTTTGGATACAATGGCGCAATTTTTTATGAGAGAAACAACTATGGATATTAGAGAAGAATATTTAAGATTTTTTGAATCAAAACAACATGAAAGAATCGCAAGTGCGCCATTGGTGCCTGATGATGCGACACTTCTTTTTAATAATGCGGGTATGGTTCCTTTTAAGTCTATCTTTACAGGTGAAATTCCAGCACCGCAAAACCCTCGTGCCACCTCATGCCAAACTTGTATTCGAGCTGGTGGCAAGCATAATGACCTTGAAAATGTTGGACATACTGCACGACACCATACATTTTTTGAGATGTTGGGTAATTTTAGTTTCGGAAACTATTTTAAAGAAGAAGCGATAGATTATGCATGGGAATTTATTACACAAGTCCTAAAATTTCCAATTGAAAAGCTTTGGGTAACTGTACATGAAAACGATGATGAAGCGGAACTTCTTTGGCAAAAACATGTAAGCAAAGAACGAATTATGCGTTTGGGTGATAAAGATAACTTTTGGCAAATGGGTGATACTGGACCATGTGGACCATGTAGCGAAATCTTTTTTGACCAAGGTGCTGAGGCGTTTAGTGGCAGTGAAGATTACATGGGTGGTGATGGCGATAGATTTTTAGAGATTTGGAATCTTGTTTTTATGCAGTATGAGCGAAGTGCTGATGGCACACTCACGCCACTTCCAAAACCCTCAATTGATACAGGTATGGGACTTGAGAGAGTTGTAGCGATTAGTGAGGGAGTGACAAGTAATTATTCTTCATCACTTTTTATGCCTCTTATCAAACAGGTTCAAACGCTTATAGGCAAAGAGTATATTTATGCGGAGGGTGCTTCGTTTCGAGTTATTGCCGACCATATTAGAACGACTGTTTTTCTTTTAGCACAAGGGACAAATTTTTCAAATGAGGGGCGTGGTTATGTACTTCGCCGAATCCTTCGCCGTGCTGTTCGTCATGGATATTTACTAGGATTTCGTACCCCTTTTATGTACAAACTTGTAGATACTCTTATATCTCTCATGGGTAAAGAGTATGATTATTTGGCACAAAAAGCAGAAGTTATCAAAGAGCAAATTGAACTCGAAGAGGCAAGATTTTTCAAAACTATTGAATCTGGAATTGAGCTTTTTCATACGGAACTTGAAAATACAAAAGAGGTATTTTCAGGAGAGATTGCTTTTAAATTGTATGACACTTTTGGTTTCCCGCTTGATTTAACCGAAGATATGCTCAAAGAAAAAAATTTAGCTCTTGATACAGCAAAGTTTGAAGTGTTAATGCTTGAGCAAAGAACTCGTGCAAAAGCCGCTTGGAAAGGGAGTGGAGATGAAGCAGTTCATGGAGATTTTAAACAACTCTTAGAGAAATTTGGAGAAAACACTTTTATTGGTTATGAGCATACACGACACTCTGTTGAGGTTCTTGCACTTTTGGATGAGAGTTATCATTATGTAGAAAAACTCTCACAAGGTGCAAAAGGGTGGGTACTTTTAGATATTACCCCATTTTATGCAGAGAGTGGTGGACAAACGGGAGATATTGGAGAGTTGGAATCGCTTGCAAAAGTGACTGACACAAAGAAATTTTTTGGGTTAAATATGTCACAAATTGAGGTAACAAAAGAGCTTCAAGTGGGTAATGTTGTTGAAGCAATTGTAGATATTTCAAGAAATGAAATCACAAAACACCACTCTGCAACACACCTTTTACATGCTGTACTTTTTGATGTTTTGGGTGAACATATTTCTCAAGCTGGTTCATTAGTGGAAGCGAACCGTTTACGATTTGACTTTTCCCATCCAAAAGGGGTTGATGCTTCTGAACTTGCAGAGATTGAGCAAAAAGTAAACTACCAAATTTTAAGAGCTATCTCTCAAAATACAGAAGTTATGAGTATAGAAAATGCCAAAAAATCTGGTGCTAAAGCACAGTTTGGTGAAAAGTATGGCGATGAAGTGCGAGTTGTACGATTCGGGGATGCTTCTATAGAATTTTGTGGTGGTGTTCATGTCCAAAATAGTGCAAATATCGGTTCGTTTATTATCACAAAAGAGAGTGGTGTCAGTGCTGGAGTTCGCCGTATTGAAGCGGTTTGTGGGTATGCAGCGTATGAATATTTTACTATTCAAAGAGGTTTGTTAAAAGAGGTAGAAAAAGAGGTCAAAAATTTAGATATTATGGCTGGTATTTCAAGACTCAAATCAACAATCAAAGAACTTAAAGTGGAACTCGTTGATGCTCAAAACTCTGCAAAAGTGGAGATAAAAGCCAACATGATACATGGTGTGGCAGTTGTGGTTGAAGAGCTTATTTCTGGTGACATCAAAGAAAAAATTGATGAACTTAAAAATGAAAATGAATCAGTTTGTGTTATGTTGTTTCAAGTCAAAGGGGACAAAGTTCTTATCGCTGCTGGTGTGAAAAACGCAAAAGCAAAAGCTGGTGATTGGATTAAAAATATCGCTCCAATTTTAGGTGGTGGCGGTGGTGGTCGCCCTGATTTTGCACAAGCTGGTGGAAAAGATGTTACTAAATTAGCAGAAGCAAAAGAGGCATCTTTAGCTTATATTAGTGAGGTTTTACAATAAATGAAAGATGTACTTTATAGTTTATTTGCTGATTATCGTACACAAATAGTTTTTCTTCATGTAATGAGTGCAGTAGTATGGGTTGGAGGCATGATTGCTATGCGTTTTGCAGCACATCATTCTATTCAGATGCTAGAAACCGCTCCACTCAAACTCCAAAGAACAGCGCATGCACTCAAACGACTTTTTGCAATTGTTTCCCCATTTGTGGTTATTTTGATTATTACTGCTGTTATTATGGCAGTAGGACTTGGATTTCGTGCAGCTGCAGTTGATGCCGATGGAAAAGTGATTGACGAAGTTGCTATGCACCTTTACCAATTAATCCATGTCAAAGAAGTTATTTGGATGATTATGAGTATAAATCTTGGTGCGATGATTTTACGACGCAATAAAGCACAGAAATTTTTAGATAAAAATGACTTTAGCGGTGCAAAATCACAAATAGAATTGATTGGAAGATATATGGTACCTCTAAATATTATCCTCGGAATTATTGCTATTTATCTTGGTGTTACTTTACGAAATGGCTATTAGACTCGCTTCATCTTCTCAAACTCGTGCTATGCTTTTACGAGAAGCTGGTATAGAGTTTCTTCAAGAAAGTGTTGATTTTGATGAAGATAAAATTATTGCTTCTTCCCCTAAAAATTTTGTATATCAAGCAACTATTGGCAAATATAAGACAAATCTCCAAGCATTTGGGTTTAAGGATTATCCGCTTTTGGTAGCCGATACAGTTGTCACTTCTCAAGGGCAAATCCTTAGAAAAGCAAAATGTGTTGATGATGCAAGAAATATTCTTATGACACAAAGTGGCAATATCACTTCGATTATCACCTGCATGATTTATCACTCAAAAGAGCAAAAAATTATAGATATATCTTCAACTGATTATATTTTTGCCACTTTTGATTTTGATGATTTGGATAACTATTTAGCAAGTGGTGAGTGGCGAGGTAAAGCTGGAGCTTGCATGGTTGAGGGTTTTTGCAAAAAATATATCAAAGAGGTTCGTGGAGATGAAAGCACTGCGATGGGCTTGCATGTTGAGATTTTAAAAAGATTTATTTAATGTATTATGAACGAGAGTTAAAAGCTTTAAAAAAATCAGGCAGATATAGAACAAGAGAAGTTGTCAATAATACAGTTTTAGATTTTGCGTCCAATGATTATTTGGGACTTGCACACAAAAAAGATTTACACCTTCTTACATGCCAAGAGTTGGAGAAGCTTCCGCTTCATAGCTCCAAAGCTTCTTTATTAGTCAATGGATATCATCAAGTTCATAAAGATTTTGAAGAGGCACTTTGTGAAGCCAACGGTTTTGAGGCTGGGGTAGTTTTAGGAAGTGGATTTAGTGCAAATATTGCACTCATTGAATCATTGGTTCGCAAAGGTGACATACTTTTTATGGACGAAAAATACCATGCTTCAGGTGTTCTTGCTACGAATTTAGAGCATGTGCGGGTACATTTTTTTGCTCATAATAATATGCTTCACTTAGAAAAATTGCTTCAAAAATTCCCCGAAGTGAAACGAAAAATAGTCGCCGTTGAAGGGGTTTACTCCATGGATGGAGATATTCTCTCACCAGAGGTATTTGCTATTTGTGATGCACATGATGCAATTTTGATTGTTGATGAAGCACATAGTAGTGGTGTAATTGGAAAAAACCTCATGGGTGTTTTTGATTTTTATAATATCGCTATCAAACCAAACCATATAAAAATGGGAACACTTGGAAAAGCGTATGGAAGTTTTGGTGCATTTATTTTAGCTTCAAGCCATATAATTGAATATCTTATAAATCGTGCAAAACCTATTATTTATGCCACTTCATTATCCCTTTATGACACACTTTTAGCACATAACTCTTTGTTGTATATTCTTGCAAATAGAGAGAGTTTAAAAGCAGAGATAGCTTTGCGTAAAAGAATTATTTATGAAGAGTTAGGGATAAAAATCGATGCTTTAATCGTTCCAATTTTGATAGATGATAATAAGAAAGTAATTGCGATAAAAGATGAGTTATACAAACAAGGGTTTAGTATAGGTGCAATACGCCAACCTACAGTCCCAAAAGCAATTATCCGTCTTATTGCAAGAGTGGGGCAAAGTAGTGATGAACTTAGAGAATTATGCAAAAATTTGGTTAAAATTAAAAAATGAAAATTTCTAAACTACAAATACAACTAGCTGAGCAAACTTTGGTCGATATTAGTTTTACTATTTCTACATCATTGGCACTTGTTGGTCAAAGTGGAAGTGGAAAAAGTTTGACACTCAAAGCGTTGCTTGGTATGTTACCAGATGGTATGGTTTGTGAGTTAGAGCATGATAGTATTTATGAATTAAAAGCGGGGAAAAGTATCTCTTTTGTACCTCAAAACCCTTTTACAGCACTTTCACCTCTGACAAAAATAAAGAAGCAGTTTTTTACATCTATGGATAAAATTGAAACTCTTTTTGAGAAAGTTGGTTTACGAAAAGAGCTTTTGGAGCGATTTCCTCCAGAACTCTCAGGTGGGCAACTTCAAAGAGTCGTGATTGCCATGGCACTTGAATCACAACCAAAACTCTTACTTCTTGATGAACCCACCACTGCACTTGACCCAAAAAATAGAGATTTAATTTTAAGCTTATTAAAAGAGTTACAAGCAGAATTTGAATTTAATACTTTGTTTGTTACCCATGACATGAACTCTGCACAGATTTTATGTGATGATATTTGTGTGATAAAAAACGGTAAAGTAGTAGAGAGTGGAGTGATGCAGAGTGTTTTGAAAAATCCACAAGCAACCTATACAAAAACATTAATAGAGGCAAATTTTGCCAACAGGGAATTTAGACGATGAAGATAATAAAAAGAATATTTTTAACA
>CAMCYC010000007.1 GCA_945883795.1 Sulfurimonas crateris
TCTCGCCCTTTTGATGCAGACCGAGATGGTTTTGTCATGGGTGAAGGTGCAGCGGCTCTGGTCCTTGAAGAATATGAAGTTGCAGTGGCTCGTGGTGCAAAAATTTATGGTGAAATTATTGGTTTTGGCGAAAGTGGTGATGCAAATCATATCACAACACCAAGTCTTGATGGACCATTTCGTGCTATGCGAGCAGCGTATAAAATGGCAGGTGAGCCAAAACTTGATTATGTCAATGCTCATGGAACAAGTACTGCAATTAATGATAAAAATGAAACAGCCGCTTTAAAACAATTACTTGGTGGAAAAGAGAACTGTCCTCCAATGAGTTCTATTAAAGGTCAAATAGGACATTGTCTTGGTGCTGCTGGTGGTATTGAAGCTGTCACTTGTTTGATGGCTATGCGTGATGGAATTATTCCTCCAACTATTAATTATACAACTCCAGATGAGAATTGTGATTTGGATATTGTTCCAAACAAAGCAAGACACGCTGAACTGAATATAGTTATGAGCAACTCTTTTGGTTTTGGTGGAACAAATGGTGTTGTTATTTTTAAGAAAATTTAAAGTTTAAGGATTTAAGTTGGCAATTTATTTAGATTTTGAAAAGAAAATCAAAACAATTGAAGAAGATATTATATCTGCACAAGTTCGTCATGATGAGCAAGCTGAGGTTATCCATAAGGCTTCATTAGAAAAAGAAGTTGCAAAAACATTCAAGAATTTGTCTGATTTTCAAAAACTTCAACTTGCTCGTCATCAAGATAGACCTTATGCACTTGACTATATTAATTTGATTGTACGGGATAAATATGAAATTCATGGTGACCGACATTTTAGTGATGATGCTGCTATTATCTGTTATATTGGTTATATTGGAGATGAAAAAGCTGTTATTATCGGTGAGCAAAAAGGGCGAGGTACAAAAAATAAACTTAAAAGAAATTTTGGTATGCCACATCCCGAAGGTTATAGAAAAGCTTTGCGTGCTGCAAAATTGGCAGAAAAGTTTAAACTCCCACTTCTTATGCTTATAGATACTCCCGGTGCATATCCAGGGATTGGTGCAGAAGAAAGAAACCAAAGTGAAGCAATTGCAAGAAATCTTCTTGAACTTTCAGAGCTTGATACACAAACAATTTCTATAGTGATTGGTGAAGGCGGAAGCGGTGGCGCTTTGGCTATTGGTGTAGCGGATAGACTTGCTATGATGCGATATTCTATTTTTAGTGTTATCTCTCCTGAGGGGTGTTCAGCGATTCTTTGGAATGACCCAACTAAAGTAGAAACTGCAACAAATGCGCTTAAAATTACGAGTCAAGATTTAAAAGAGCAAAAATTAATAGATGATATTGTTGATGAACCTCTTATTGGTGCACATAGAGATAAAGAGGGTGCTGCAAAAGCTATGGCTGATTATTTTTTAGCAGAACTTAAAACACTTCGTACTATGTCTAGTCAAGAGAGATTAGATGCTAGATATGAAAAATTAGTGAGTCTTGGTGCATATTCAGAGTAAACTTTACTCTGGATTTTTTTCTTGTAAGGGGTCAAATTTTGGTCTCTTTAATCTTTTCCCCTCTTTAGAAAATTTGATAAGGTCTTCTGGATTATTGATACTTTCTGTACATTGTGCTAATGATAATTTAAAAAGCTCATAAGTTGTAATGACATCACTCATGGCTCTATGATGTGTTGCATTTGGATTGAGATTTAAGCTATCGTTGAGGTATGAGAGTGCATAGCGATAGGAGGTAATGGTGCGTTCTGCTAGTGCAATAGAGCATAAACTTCTGTTGAGGAGTGGTTCTAAACCAACTTTTTTGAGCATTGCTGATATGAACTTATAATCAAATTTAACATCATGGGCTATAAAAATAGTTTCTGCTAAAAAAGTTTTAAAAGAAAAAAGCACCTCTTTTAAACTAGGAGCATTTTTTGTATCTTCAAGTGTAATCCCTGTAATCATACTAATATGGTAATTTATCTCGTCACATTTTACAAGTGATTCAAATCTATCTATAATTATCCCATTTTTTATTTTGAGAGCGGCTATTTCTATGATTTGATGTTTATCATGTTTGGAGCCATTTGTTTCAATATCAACGATACAAAATTCTGCTTCTTCCATGGCAATAAATTTGGTATCAAAAAAATATTGCCCTTTGCGTTTGATAATATTTAAGCCTTGCGCTCTCCAAATTTCTAACGATAAATCTAAACTTTCATTAATTTGCTCTTTGAGTGCTTCCATCGGCAAGCCAGAAGATGATAATTTAGATATGCTTTTGGCATCTAAGCTAAAATCATAACTTAGCATTTTTGATAAACTCCGTAACTTTTAAAATATCTTTTTTCCCATGAGAAAATTCTACCCCACTGCTAACATCTACACCATAAAATCCATATTTTTTTACAGATGCTACATTGTCTGGATTGAGTCCACCCGCTAAAATAATTTTTGAACAATCAATATCATTAAACCATTCTATATTTAATCTTTTTCCTGCACCGCCATATGCCTCACAGTAAGCATCAATAAGTCTGTATTCATCACTAAATTGTAAAATATCTTTGAGCTCTTTTGCTCGTATAACTTTTATGTAAGGGATTTGTAACGCTTCGTATAATGTAGCGTCTGCATCAAAATGGAGTTGAGCCAAAGTTGCCCCTACATTTTGAGATATAGAGTTGATAGTATCGGCATTAACATTAACAAAGAGAGCGACTTTTTCTACAAATGGCGGAAGTTGTTTTATTATCTCTTTTGCTTTTATGGGAGATATATATCGAGGAGAATGTTCATAAAATACAAATCCAAGAGCATCAGCACCTGAATTTATAGCATTCATGGCATCTTCATAGGATGTTATTCCACAAATTTTGACTCTCATTTAAGACTCTCTATAGCCTCTTTTTTACTTGCGTGGTTAAATACATAATTACCAGCCACAACAATATCCACCCCCGCATCTTTGAGCAATTGAATATTTTTATTGCTGACGCCACCATCTACTTCTATAAGACAATTTGGATTCATTCTTTTTCTCATCTCATCGAGTTTTTTTGCTTTTGGAATTACCGTTTCTATAAAGCTTTGTCCACCAAATCCAGGATTAACACTCATTAAAAGTACCATGTCCAAATCTTGAAGGAGATATTCAATTGATTCAGGTGGTGTATGTGGATTTAAAACAATAGCGGGTTTGATTCCAAGTGAGCGAATTTTTTGGATAAGTCTGTGAGGATGTTTTTCTTCTTCAATATGAAAAGAGATATATTCAGGTTTGAGTGGTGCAAAAAGTTCTACGAAAAAAGTGTTATTTTGTACCATGAGATGAATATCCAAAGGTTTTGTTGCAGCTTTTGCGATTGCTGAAACTACTACGGGTCCAATTGTGAGGTTTGGAACAAAGTGTCCATCCATGACATCAACATGAACCAAATCACAACCCGCCTCACAAATTGCTTCAACATCTCTTTGCAGATTACCAAAGTCAGCAGATAAAACACTAGGAGCTACTTTCATTATTTTCCTTTTTATATAAATGATTTTTTATAAAACAATACTCTATTATTACTATTTAGAAGACACTTTTATCTTGTAAGAAAAAATAAGAATTTATCACCATTAAATGTTAAATCTACTTGTACACCTTTTCTTCTTGCTGACATTTCAATCAAGGAATCTATAGGACTATAAGTTCGAGGAAGTGTTATATTTACAGATATCCCTTTGTCAGCTAAGAGCGATTTTACTTTTCCACCTATAATATTGACAAGTTCTGAAAGAGAATCAAGAATCAAATCTTCATCATCTATCCCTTCGCCAATAAGTAATTCACAAGCTTTTTTAGCTATACCTTTTGGAAAAACTAAGATTATCATCCCATCTATTTCACCATAAAATCCTATAGAACCAGCAATTTTATCTTTTTTATCTAGTACTTCTATGTCATGTATTTGAACACTTTTTTTGACTGCTGTAGAGTTTGTCATCATCTCAATAATTAAAACAGTTGCATCAATAAATCGTGGAAGTTCACTCACTATAATTTTATTGAGTTGTCGTTTATTTACTACAGAAGTGCCACCACCTCCAAGTTCTAGGAGTAACTCTTTGTCTTGTAAAATATCATCCATTTGATTAAAAAACATCATGCCAGAATCTTCCATCGTTTCTTTAAAAGCTATAGGCGTTTTTTCAAAGGTATAGCCCACAAAACAGATAGTTGCATTATATTCTGCAGCAGAACTAGCAAGTCTAGAAAAAAAGTTTAAGGCATGAACATTCATGCCAACTACTTTGTACGCATCAAATATAAAGAGTTTAAACCCTACATTTAAAGAATTGTTATGGTAATCAATGTTAAAAGTAGTTCCGAGGTCTACATCTAAAAAGGATTTAATAGTATAAATAATAGCGTTTCCTGCTACACGAGTAGCAATTTTTTGTCCCATTTGCCCTATATAACTATCTTTAATGATAAAATCATAAGCAGTTGGATGCGAACTTTTTTCTAAAAAATCATTTTCATTTACTGCTATTATTGGATTGTGACCATTATCATGAAGCTCAATTGCCATAGCAGATCGTTGAGATTTATCTTCATTGTACAATAGAACAGTTTTACTATTATCTTTAAAAGAGGAAGTAAAAAGTGATGCAATTTCGTATGTCTCATAAAGTGAAAAAGTAAGTTCGTCTTTATAGAATTTGTTAATTGTGTGAAACTTTTTTTTATCATAATCACAAAAACCAACTATAGCATGATTGGCTATACGAACTTTTTTAAACATTTTTATAAAGGCTTCTAAACCATTAGGATTAAAAAATATAACTTTTTTAAGAGATACGAGAACCATATTTACCTTGAGTGCGGCAGTTGCTTGTATATCCTCAATACTTAAAAATGCAGCTGAACTATTCCCATCCAAAAAACCTTGCGGTGTAAAGACGGCTATATTATCTTTGACTGTTGCTCTCATATTATTTTTCTATCCCTATAATTGTTGAAAATTCTTCATAAATATCTTCTACATACTCGATTTGAAAATCGATAAAGTCATTGAGTCCTGCTTCTATAATTTGTGGTTTTGAGAGTTCATAAAATAATAAAAGATGCATCCATTTTCCAAGTTCATTAATTGTTGCATCATGTGAGGGTTTTATTCCTGAAGATGCTTGTAATATTTCCGAAATTTTATTTGGCATTTCCCATTTCTGGGCAATTTGTTCACAAATATCAAATAAATCTACATGACAAAGTCGTTGTAAAATTGTATTGTAATCAAGTGATTTTACACTTCTTAGAAGTTTAACCTCTTGTATTTTTTCATTGAAAAGTGCTTCTGTAATGATAATACTCGCTGGAAGGAGTGTTATAGCATTTTGGATATCTACATCTTTGATGTTGAGATGGGTTAAAATTTTTTGCCATTGTATTGATAAATAATCTTGAAGTGAATGAAAACCTGAAGCATTGAGTTTAAATAAAACCCATTTTTTTGGAGAGAGTAAAGTTATCATGTAATTATAAACGGTTTGTTTAGAGCCAGCTACTCCCAATATTCCAAATATTTGCGAAATCTCACTCACCTCATTTCTAAACCCATAAATAGGTTTATTAACAATGTTTTTAAGATATGTTTTTAATGCCAAATCAGTTTCGGCTACTTTAGCGGCTTTGGTTAATTCGCCCATGTTTAAAAACATTAAAGTTTCTTTCAATGCTTTTGGTGCAGGTGGAATTCGTTCTATGTAATCATCTATCTTATTTTTTGTAATCATAAGTAAAACATCGCTTCTTTGGGAAATTTTATATCTGGTTATTTTAACTTTAATTGTATTAAGATAGATATAAATTTAATAAATATTCTGACTTAAGTTGAAGTTTTGCTTTGAATAGGTATAATTCGCAACTTTAAAAACCTACATAAGGAAGCTGATATGGCAAGAAAATGTGCTATTAGTGGCAAAGGCCCAATGAGCGGGAACAATGTTTCTCATGCAAAAAACAGAACAAAGCGTCGTTTTTTATTAAACTTAAGAGCAGTTCGTATTACGCTAGAAGATGGTAGTACAAAAAAGATTAAAGTTTCTGCTAGAGAATTACGAACACTTAAAAAAAATTCGTAGTTAAAAAGAGATAAATTTGAATCTTTTACAAAGGATTCGTGAATTTATTCACTGGGAGTCTTCTCCCAAACCTGCTTATAACCTTTTACCAGAACTTTACTCTCAATTAAAACCTTTTCGCCTCCCACTTATTTTAACGGTTTTAACAATGCTAATTGGAACAATTGGATATGTTATTATTGATAATTTTTCATTAATGGATGCAATATACCAAACGGGTATCACTTTTACTACAGTTGGATTTGGAGAGATATCACCTATTTCACAAGCAGGTAGAATTTTTACGATTACCCTTATTATCGCTGGATTTGCAGTATTTTCTATTGCGTTGGGTATTTTAGTCGCAGAGCTCAATAGAGGAATTATAATTGTCATTTTAAAGGAGCGAAGAATGCTGTATAAAATTGCACGGTTGAAAAAACATTTTGTTGTTTGCTATCATAATGAATACACGATAGAAGTAACGAAGCAGTTGCGAGAAAATCATATCCCTTTTGTGGTTATTGACCCAAGACCTGAAATACATGCATGGGCTATTGAAAATAAATATCCAGTATATTTACAAGCAGAACCCCATGCAGAGCTGAGTATGCTTAAATCACATTTAAGTTCTGCTAAAGGTTTGATTACTCTTTCTAGCTCAATTGCAGACAATATTGCCATTATTGCTTCAGTGCGTTTGTTTGAAAAAGAGCATTACTTGCCACACCCTTATTATGTGATATCTTCGGCTGATAGCATGAGTGATGTTGAAAAACTCAAAAAATTAGGTGCAGATACTGTCGTGTCTCCAACAAAGCTCACAGCTCAACGGGTGAGTGCCATGGCGGCTCGCCCTGATATGGAAAATTTACTTGAAGAGTTTTTATATAAAAGTGATAATCCACTCGACATGGAGGAGATAGAAGTCCCTAAATATAGCTGGGCAGTTCTTAAAAAGTTAAAAGAAACTCATATACGGGAGATTACAAATACATCTATTATTGGAATAACAAAAAAAGATGGTAAATTTGTGGCGATGCCCAAAGGTGATGTTTTGGTTACAAGTGAATGTAAACTCCTTGTAATTGGAACTCGAAACTCAATTAATATAACAAGAGGCTTATTAAAAAGAAGAGAGAAGCCAAAGGAACTGAAATTTGTATAATATAATTAAACTCGATAGCGGAGTATGCGCTAGTGAAGGCTTTTTTGCGGATGGTATTAGTGCAGGACTCAAACCAAATGGTGCAAATGACATGGCATTTATTTATAGTGAAGTTCCATGTGAAGTTGCCTCATCTTTTACAACGAATAAAATGACGGCTGCTCCAATTCGCCATTTTAGAGCAAAGGGTGAGTTTAAAACAAACTTTGTCATGATAAACTCAAAAAATGCAAATGCCATGACTGGAACAAAAGGGATAGCAGATATTGATGAAATTTTAAGTGCAGTTACATCAATTCATACGCAACTTCTTAATCCTGTTATGAGTTCAACAGGTGTGATTGGGGTACGAATACCAAAAGAAAAAATTATTAATGGTGCGAAACTTTTTGATTTAAGTGTTAAAAATCCTCATGGTGCAGCAAAAGCTATTATGACTACTGATAGTTTTTCTAAAGAGATAGCGTTTAAAATAGAGCTAGAAGATGGACGCAGTTTTAACATGGGAGCGATGGCAAAAGGTGCTGGGATGATAAATCCTGCTATGGCAACTATGCTTTGTTTTATTACAACTGACGCTACAGCAACGAAACAAGAGATGCAAGAGATTTTGGACAAAGCGATAATTACTACTTTTAATGCAGCAAGTGTTGATGGAGACACTTCTACAAATGATACTGTTATACTTTTAAGTAATGGTAAAAGTGGTGCATTTCATAAAGAAGCTTTTGCAGAGGCATTGCATACAACCATGCTCTTTTTAGCAAAAGAGATGGTAAGAGATGGTGAGGGTGCAACAAAACTTGTCACTTATAAAGTAACTGGTGCAAAAGATGATTTAGAAGCACAAAAAGTAGCAAAAGCACTTTCAGATTCTCTTTTGGTTAAGACTGCATTGTATGGTGAAGACCCAAATTGGGGGCGTATTGCTTCAACCGTGGGTGCGAGTGGTGTAGAAGCGTATGAAGAAACTTTGAGTGTCTATTTTGATGAACTTTGTGTCTATGACAAAGGGGAACTTCTTTTTAATGATGCCATGGAAGAAAAAGCTGCAAAAGTGATGAAACAAAGCAGTTTTACTATCTCTTGTGATTTGGGTGTTGCAAATGGAAGTTTCACCGCTTATGGATGTGACTTAGGGCATGAATATGTCAAGATAAATGCAGATTACAGAAGCTAAGGCTTCTGTATTAACTTAAAATATCTTTTGCTATTTTAAACTGATTAGCTGTCATGAGATGAATTTTTGGATGTAAATCTTTTAAATCTTCAAAGAGTTTTTTACTAAGCTCAAATCCAACTTTATATTCTTCTTCTATCCCTTTAGCATTTGCAGTTCGTAATGCTTCAATCCAACTATTTGGTACATTTATCCCAGGAACATGGGCTGAGAGAAATTGAGCTGTTCTAAGTTTTGTAATTGGAAATATTCCAAAAATGAGTTCTGCTCTTTTTTGTTCTGGACAACACTCTTGATTTGCATTTTCTTTTAATTCCAAAAGCAGTTTTGCATTTTCTAAGTCATAAACAGGTTGTGTAATAATTCCAATTGCTCCATGTTTTATCTTTTTTTGCATCTTTTTTTGAAGTGTTTTTGGATTTTTGGCATAAGAATTTATCACAGCAAAAGGGTAAATTTGTTGTGGTTGTACAGCTAAAGGTTTTCCTGCATAATTCATGCCAGAATTAAAAGCGGAGATAATATCAAGTAACAAAGAACTATCCCCCTCAAAAACACCTTTGGCATGGGGTTGGTCTGAGATTGTTGCAGGGTCACCAGTGAGTGCTAAAATTGCTCTTACATCTACTTCGTTTGCACCTAAAAGGTCAGATTGCAAAGCAATTTTATTTCTATCTCTCATGCTCATCGTTGCAATTACAGGTTTATGGAATCTATCTTGTAACATTTTTGCTGCAAAAAGAGGATTATATTTTAGCTTTGCAAGGGGATTGTCTGTTGTTGAAAATCCATCTACAAGTTTATCAAGTTCTAACTCTGCTATTTTATCAATAATAGGGGAAAAAATAGGCGAATGAGCCGGCGTAGTTTCGAGTGTTATGAATGTGCCATTATTTAATTTATCTATAAGTTTATCAAACAAAAAAAATCCTAAGTGGGTATAATTTCGAAATTATAACTAAGAGAGTAAAAAACTATGTTGAAATTAGCAGTATTTGATTTTGATTCTACACTTATGGATGGAGAAACGATTGATTTTTTTGCAAAAGAGTTGGGTATTGGTGAAGAAGTGAGTCTTATAACAGAAGAAGCTATGAGTGGAAGAATTGATTTTTTTGAATCACTTCAAAAAAGAGTAGGGCTTTTAAAAGGGCTTGATTTTTCTGTAGTTGAAAAAATAAGTCATAATCTCCCTTACATGGTAGGTGCAAAAGAGACTATTGCAGAGTTAAAAAAAAGAGGGATGACTGTAGTTTGTTTTAGTGGTGGATTTAGAACTGCTACAACTTATGCCAAAGATATTTTAGGATATGACGCTGACTTTTCAAATGCTTTACATGTCAAAGATGGAAAGCTCACGGGTTTAGTTGGAGGTGACATGATGTTTAACTATTCAAAGGGTGATATGTTAGTAAGACTTCAGGGTTTACTAGGCGTAAGTTCAGAGGCAACTTTGGTGTGTGGAGATGGAGCGAATGATTTGAGTATGTTTGCACATGCTGGGACAAGAGTTGCATTTTGTGCAAAAGAAATTTTAAAAAAAGAAGCAAATATAGTTATAGAAACTAAAGATTTGACGCAAATATTGGAGAAAATATAAATGTTAGAAAACAGTGTCTGGAGACAGTACAATAGTGAAAATAATTTTAGAGAAAAACTTGTTACATTTTGTAATATTGAGAGTCTTAATTTAATTGAAGATGATAAAGATTTATACGCAGTGCTGAAATCTAAACTCACAAAAAAAGAGTTAAAACTTTTTGCTATGGATAGTGCAAGTTTGGCGGATGAAAAACTACAAGCTGAGCTTTCTCTTAATGATGAAGAGTTACAAAAAGCAAAATTCAAGCTTTATAAAAAATTCAAACAAGATAAAATTCGTTTGGCTTTTAGAACTTTAGTTGAGATAAGCGATTCTTAGTCGCTTATTTGGCATGCAGAAATAAAAAGAGAAGATAAACTTTTTCGTAATTATTCAATTTATTAACATAATCTTAAATGAAACTTTTCGAGACATATTTCTATTTTCAAAACTATTTACTACAACTGCTTTAGCCGAACTAAAACCACTTCCTCTAAGTACACTTGAGAGCCATTCTTGGGTTTCTTTATTTTGCTTTTTAAATATATAACTCATAACAGCATAAGCACGCTTCATGGAGAGTTCCTCATTTTTTAAATATCTATCACTAAAACTTACTCCCGCCCATTCGCTTGATGTGTGACCATTTATTTCAAGAGAATCAATATTAGCTTTTTTAGTTGTTAAAAAAGGGATAAGTTTTTTAGAAAATCTTTCTAAAAACTTTTCTTGTGCAGGAGTTAATTCATATTGCTGTGCTTGAAAATAGAGTGAGTCATCAGTGAATTCAATTGTTAAATCTTTTTTTATGGAAATTTTCTTTGTACCAATTTCCCCTTTAAATAGAGTGCATAATTCATCATATACCATTGATGGTTTCAGGTCTTTTGTAATATTAAACGGCTCTGTATCATTGTTAGTTTTTACTAAAGGGGTACTTGTTGTTGGTGTAGTTACTATTTTTGCAATAGAAGTTTGATTAAAAGGGCTCATTTTTGAAGGCTCTGCTATTGTTTGAGGTTTTGAAATTTCTTGCTTTATAATAGGTTTTTGTTCTGCTATAACTTTTTGCTCAACAATAGGTTTTTGTGCCATAGTTCCATCACGATTGAGTTTGACAATCCACATGTTGGATTCTTGCGAATCTTTATCTGTATGTATCCCAGCTGTAGCTATTTGAGAGTTATCTAAGATAGTAAGTGCATTAAACATATCAAAATTTTCATCACCATAATGGTCTTGACTTAATAAAGAGAGTTGATTGTTCAGTAGCATTACTAAGCCATCTGTATCGTAAGCGTCTTCGACATAGCCAACTCCTATAAGTTTACTATCAGAAAACTCTTTGATATCTTTAAGCACGCTTGAATAAGTTGTGTCAATACTTTTATCTAATAAAATATTGTTTTGTAAATCAACTTTCATTAGTCTAATTTGCTCTCTATGGAGTTCATTTTGTTGCGAAAGGGAGAGTAAAAAGTTACCATCTCGTAATTTTAAAATTTTATACGGTGTATTAAGAGTCTGTGATGGATAAGTGTTAAGCCAAATTTTATCCCCATTTTCTGCTATTCTCATGAGAAGAACATCTTTATATTTTTCATAGGAACTCAAACCTAAAATCATCAGAGAGCCATCATCTGCTTCTGCTGCATCTATCCCTATGTCATCATTTTGTGTTCCGTATTTTTTACTCCATAACTTTACACCACTATTTGAAAATCGTGTAATATAAATATCATTGAGTCCCAGTCCTGATTCAAATAAAACATCTTTTTGGGACCTAGATGTTGTAGATGAGCCAACTGCCAACACGCCACCATCTTTAAGTGGTACAAGTTTACTCATTTTATCATATTTGGTAGTTCCAAATATTTTTGTAAAAAGTATATTTCCTGTTGCATCGAGCTGTAAAACTATTAAAGAACCATTGAGCGTATAGCCTCCAATAAAATAACCACTTGAAGCCGTTTTTAATATGCTCACCACTTCATCTACATTTGTTAAAGTAAGATTTTTATTAAGAGTTATTTGGGCGGAACTATCAACTTTTACAAGGGCAATTTGTGCGCCATTTTGAGTTTGAGTTGATGTACCACTTAGATAATCAAAAGCATTTGAGTATGTGATATTTGAAGTAGAGGTTTTAACTTTATAGTGTTTGGCAATTCCAATAGCACTTATTTTTCTATCATAATCTTGAGTGATATCGAATAAAGCATTATTAAAAGGCTTCTCTATAATAATAGAAAAGTCTGTTGTTTTTGCATACAGTGAGCTAAGAAGTAGAAAGAAAATTACGATACCATTCATGTGCATACTTTTTTACCTTTGTATCTAGCAAAAAACATTCCTACTATTATTTGTTACGCTAATTTGACTCTTTTTTAAGTGGTTTTGGTCTAAAAGTATCAAAAAAATATATTAGACATTTTTAATAATTACTTTTTAGGACGATTTAGGAATCGAAAAATTTTTTTTCGATATAATCGTGTAAAATAAAAAAGAGAAAAAGAGAATTGTATGAAAAAAATTGAGCCTATGACACTGTTTGGATACAACAAACTTCAAGCAGAAGTAAAAGATTTAAAAGAGGTAAAAAGACCAGGAGTTGTAAAGGCTATTGAAGAGGCTTTGGAACATGGAGATTTAAAAGAGAATGCTGAATACCATGCAGCAAAAGAGCAACAAAAACAGATTGACAACCGTTTGGGTGAACTCGCTGAGATTATTGGAAATGCACAGATTGTTGACCCTAGTGAACTCGAACATGCAAAGATAAGTTTTGGTTCAACAGTTGTTTTACTGGATTTGGATACGGATACAGAGATAACTTATGTTATTGTTGGTGGATGTGAGAGCAATCCTGATATAGGGTTAATCTCATTTGCTTCCCCTTTAGCAAAGCAACTCTTAGGCAGAGAAGAGGGTGATGATTTTAAAGCAAAACTCCCAAATGGGGTAAAAGAGTTTGAGATTTTAGAAGTAAAATATCAGGAGATTGTGTTTGAGTGCAATTAATATTGGCATCATAGGTGCAAGTGGATATACGGGTTTAGAGCTTTTAAAAATACTTATTAATCATCCAAGATTTCATTTACAATATGTTTCAAATTCTGAGGGTGGCACGACACTTAGCCAGTTACACCCGTCTTTGGCAAAAGTGTATGATTGTGATGTTGTAAAAGCAAATGTGGAAGAGATTGCAAAGAGTTGCGAGCTTGTTTTTTTGGCAGTTCCTCATCAAACTGCGATGGCGTATGTTAAACCTCTTATGGCACTTGGGGTTAAAGTGGTTGATTTTTCCGCAGATTATCGACTTACACAAGATGTTTATGAAACATTTTATTGTCCTCATACAGATATTGAGAATTTACAAAATGTAGTGTACGGACTTCCTGAACTTTTTCGTGATGATTTAAGAACTGCTTCATTGGTTGCCAATCCAGGATGTTTTCCAACCTCTGCGATTTTAGGTTTATTTCCTTTCATGTCAAAGAGAATTAAGCATACACCAGTAATTATTGATGCAAAAACAGGTGTGAGTGGAGCAGGTAAAAAGCTGAGTGATGTCACACACTTTGTAAATGTGAATGATAATCTTTTTGCGTATAATCCTTTAATGCATAGACATGCACCTGAAATTGCAGAAAAATTAAATATATCTTTTGATGAGGTACATTTCGTTCCACATTTAGTTCCAGTCACTCGAGGCATGATATCTTCTATTTATATTCAAGTTGAGGGCGAATTTGATGCTGTTGCAGTTTTGGAAGAGTTTTATAAAGATGAACCGTTTGTGCGTGTAAGTAAAAAGCCCGTCGATATGAAAAATGTAGCAGGAACAAACTTTTGTGATATTTATGTCAAACAAAAAGGGAATATTCTTTTTATCTCAAGTGCGATAGATAATCTCTTGCGAGGTGCTTCTTCTCAGGCGGTTGTGAATGCTAATATTATGATGGGATTTTCAGAGACTTTGGGTATCCCAAATATCGCTTATGTCCCATAATATAGAAATTAAAAAGGGTGCATTTGTTATTTCAGATGCACACTACTCACACCATCGCCCACAACTTTTAGAGTTTTTAAAAGAGATTCACTCCAAAAAACTACAACCTTCTCAACTCATTCTCATGGGAGATATTTTTGATACTTTATTTGGTGGTATACCAAACACTCTCCATGTGAATATTGAAGCTATTAAACTCTTAAATGCTATCTCTTTGGAGATAGAAGTTATTTATTTAGAAGGCAATCATGATTTTAATCTGAGAAAAATATTTCCCCATGTAAAGCTATTTTCACTCTCTCAACAACCAGTGGCATGTGAATTTGATGGTAAAAAAGTATTTCTTGCACATGGGGATTTTGGGAGTAATTTAGGGTATAAAATGTATACTTCATGGATTAGAAGCTCTTATACTTTAGCTGTATTAAATATTATTAATTTTTTGGGTTCAAATATAATTTTAAATAAATTAGATGGTTACTTAGGGAAAAAAGATGATTGTAAAGAGTTTATTGGTTTTAAAGAGTTTGTAGCGAACCGTTTAATAAATAGATATGAATGTGAGTATTTTGTAGAAGGGCATTACCATCAAAATAAAACTATAGAATTTAAAAAGTTTAACTATATAAATTTAGGTGCTTTTGCGTGCAATCAAAGATACTTTGTTGTAGAATTCACCCAAGGCGTAAAGCTTTTGGAAGAGATTAAGTTCTCTAAGGAGATATAAAAAATGGCTGACAATTCACTTAAAGTCGGTTCTAATGAGATGGAACTTGTTGACTTTCGTATATTAAAAGAGGAAGATGGCGCTATTTATGAGGGCATTTATGGTATAAATGTTTCAAAAGTTCGTGAAATTATCCGCATTCCAAATCTAACAGAATTGCCCGGTACTCCAAATTTCATAGAAGGTATTTTTGACCTTAGAAATGTTGTTATCCCTGTTGTAAACTTGGCAAAATGGATGGGAATTACCCCACCAGCATCAATAGAAAAAACATCAAGAGTTATCATCACTGAATTTAATAATGTACTTATTGGTTTTGTGGTGCATGAAGCAAAACGGATAAGACGCATCAATTGGAATGATATAGAACCAGCAACATTTATAAGCTCACCTGCTAATGTTGATGGTGGTAAAATCACTGGTGTTACGAAAATAGAAAACGATAATGTCCTCTTGATATTGGACTTAGAAAGTATTGTGCAAGAGTTGGGTCTTTACAAACCAGATGTAGATGGTAGTGTAGAATCGTATGATGATTTTTCTGGATTAGCACTTATTTTAGATGATAGTACAACAGCAAGAAAAATAGTAAAAGATGCTCTGAAAAAAATGGGATTTAGTGTTATTGAAGCTAATGATGGTGAAGAGGGTTTAGAGAAGCTAAATGAACTTTATGATTTATATGAAGATGACATTGCAAATCAATTAAAAATTATTATTTCTGATGTTGAAATGCCTAAAATAGATGGTTTTCATTTTGCTGCGAAGGTAAAAGACGATGGAAGATTTGATAATATACCTATTATATTTAACTCATCAATTAGTGATAGTTTTAGTGAAGGTAGGGGAAAAGATGCTGGTGGGGAAGCTTATCTAGTGAAGTTTCAATCAAGCTCATTTTATCAAGAAGTATCACGAATTGTTCGTGCACATATGAAGTAGGAGTTTAAATATGGATGAATTTCAAGAAATATTACAAGATTTTTTAGTTGAATCTTTTGAGCTTATAGAGCAGTTGGACCAAGATTTAGTTGAGTTAGAAAATACACCTGAAGATTTAGAACTTTTAAATGGAATTTTTCGTGTTGCGCATACGATTAAAGGTGCTTCTTCATTCTTAAACTTTGATGTCTTAACACATTTAACGCATCATATGGAAAATATTTTAAACCAAGCAAGACATGGTGATATTATCTTAGATGCAAATATTATGGATGTTGTTTTAGAGTCTATTGACTTAATGAAAGCACTTTTATATAAAATTCGAGATACAAGTTCTGATGATGGGATAGATGTTACTGCGTGTGTTGCAAAACTTGATAAAATTAATGATGGAGAGGAAATTGAAGCTCCTGTCGTAAAAGTAGCACCTGTAGAAAAAGTCAAAGTGGTTGAACCAGTTATAGTAGATGAACTTGATTATGACAATATGAGTGATGATGATGTTGAAGCAGAAATACAAAGACTGTTAACACAACGACAAGATGAAGATAAAATGAAAAGAGCTAATAAAATAGCTGCTGGAGAGAGTGTTCCAAAACCACCGCCTGAACCAGACGAAGATATAGTAGAAGAAAAAAAGGTGGAGCCAAAATCAAAACCAGCTACTCCTCCACCAGCTCCAGCACCAGTGCCGGTTCGTTCTACGCCACAGCCAACGCCTTCAAGAGCGGTAGATATAGATGATGAAGATGCAAAAGCAGCTGCACCAGCAAAAAGAGCGCCTGCAACAGTTGAGCAAACTATCCGTGTTGATGTAAAAAGACTTGACCATTTAATGAATTTAATTGGAGAACTTGTTCTTGCAAAAAATCGTTTGATTAAAATTAATGTGGATGTTGAGGAGCGATACGAAGGTGAGGAATTTTTAGAAGAACTCAATCAAGTTGTATCAATTGTTTCTCTTGTAACTACAGATTTACAAATAGCTGTTATGAAAACGAGAATGTTACCAATTGGCAAAGTATTTAATAAATTCCCAAGAATGATTCGTGATTTAACTCGTGAACTTAACAAAAAAATGGAACTAGAGATTCATGGGGAAGAAACAGAACTTGATAAATCAATTGTTGAAGAGATTGGGGACCCTTTAGTTCACATTATTAGAAACTCCTGCGACCATGGTATTGAGATGCCAGATGTTCGTATTGCTGCTAAAAAGCCAGAATCAGGAACAGTTATCCTCAAAGCATATAACGAAGGAAACCATATCGTTATTCAAATTGATGATGATGGAAAAGGTCTGGATGCTAATATGTTAAAAAGAAAGTCAGTAGAAAAAGGTGTCATTACTGAAAAAGAAGCTGATTCTATGACTGAAAAAGAGGCTTTTGCACTTATTTTTAAACCTGGATTTTCTACAGCTGCAACAGTTACCAGCGTTTCGGGTCGTGGCGTTGGGATGGATGTTGTAAAAACAAACATCGAAAAACTCAATGGTATTATTGATATTGAGAGTGAAGTGGGTGTTGGAACCTCTATTAAATTAAAAATCCCTCTAACACTTGCGATTATTCAAGCACTTCTCGTTGGTGTTCAAGAGGAACATTATGCAATTCCACTCGCATCAGTTTTAGAAACAGTGCGAATTTCAAGAGAAGAAATTTATACGGTTGAGAATCGCTCTGTTATGAGACTTCGTGATGATGTTTTATCTTTGGTTCATATTGGCGATATTTTTGAAGTTGAGCGAATCTTAGATGGAAGCGAACATGCGTATGTTGTTGTTTTAGGTTTGGGTGCGAGTAAACTTGGACTTATTGTTGATTCTCTTGTTGGTCAAGAGGAGATAGTTATTAAATCTCTTGGTGATTATTTAACAGGAATCGAAGGAATTGCAGGTGCAACTATTCGTGGAGATGGTGGAGTAACTCTTATTGTGGATGTAGCAGCGCTTATGCACATGGCAAAAGGTGTCAAGGTAACCGCACTAGCAGAGAGAGGCGGTGGAGCCGGTAGTGTGAGTAAAGAAAAAACTAAGGCAAGTGATTATACTGTTTTAATAGTAGATGATTCTAAAACAGATAGAATGATTATGCGTAAATCGTTAGAGCCATTAGGTGTTACTTTAGTGGAGGCTGCTGATGGACAAGAAGCACTAAATTTATTAAAACAGGGTGATAAACATTTTGATGCAATGCTTATAGATATTGAAATGCCTAGAATGGATGGATATACTCTTGCGTCTGAGATTAAAAAATACAATAGATACAAAAATTTACCTCTTATTGCAGTAACTTCAAGAACAGGTAAATCAGATAGAATGAGAGGCGTTGAATCTGGCATGGTAGAGTATATTACCAAACCATATTCAGCTGATTATTTATCAAGTGTTGTACAAAGAAATGTTAACTTTAAATCGGAGTTTTTATAATGAGTAATGATAAATTAAAGCAGATTATTAGTAGACAAGCAAAACAATCGTCAGAATCGTTGATTGATCATTCAAATGATATAGTGCAATTAGTTGGATTTGTGATTGGAGAAGAGGAATATGCTGTGCCAATTTTAAGCATTCAAGAGATTATTAAACCTATCTCATGGACAAGAGTGCCTCAAACTCCAAAATATATTTTGGGTGTATTTAATCTTCGTGGTTCAGTTATCCCTTTGATTGATTTGCGGACAAAATTTGGACTTCGCCCTAAAAAACACAATGAAGAAACTCGCTTTTTTGTGCTAAAAGAAGGAGACGATGTTGCTGGATTTGTAATAGATAGATTAACTATGGCTTTGAGAATTAGTAAAAAAAATATAGGACCTGCACCTGATACCATGGCTGGTGATGAAAGTGTTATAGATGGTGTTGGAAAACAAGCTGACAGAATTTTAACTATCCTTAAAGTGAATAAATTATTAGAAAGAGATTTCTAATAATTTCTTTGACATGAACCAGCCTTTACTTCATATTGTGCAAACAGATAGCACACTCTCTTTAACCTTTTTGGGGGAATGTACTTTATTTGTACTCTCAAAATACAACAAACAAATTGAAAATATTGACTCTTTAAAAGTTAAAAAAGTTATTTTTAATTTAGAAAAATTATTATTTTTGGATACAGCCGGAGCTCTTTTTATAAATTCAATTTTAGAAAGATGTAGTGCAAAAAATATAGAGGTTTTTATTGAGTGCCAGAATACAGATATTTTAGGCACGCTTGAACTTATTAAAAATCAAAAACGGACTTCAAAGCATATTCCACATGAAGAAGAAACAAGCACTTTATATCAACTTGGAGTTCTAGTCTATTCCCATTATAAAGGGTTTACCTCTTTTATGTCATTTATTGGGATGCTTTTTTTAACTTCTGCCCATTATCTCAAATCAGTGAAAAATATACGGTTCAAAGAGATAGCGTTTGAGATAAATGAGAGTGCAATTAAGGCTATAGGGATTGTTTCTTTGACAAGCTTTTTACTTGGACTTGTCGTTGCCTATCAGTCCTCTTTTCAGTTAAAAATATATGGAGCAAATATTTTTATTGTAGATATGCTTGGTATCTCCATGCTTCGAGAACTTTCTCCTTTGATTACTGCTATTATTATTGCAGGAAGAAGTGGTTCTGCATTTACTGCACAAATAGGAGCGATGAAAATTACTCAAGAGATAGATGCCATGAGCACTATGGGATTTGACCCTTATAAATTTTTGGTACTTCCCCGTATTTTGGCTTTGATGCTCAGTATGTCGGTTTTAATTTTTATCTCTGATATCATGGGTGTTCTTGGAGGAATGGTTGTTGCAAATTTGGATTTGAATATCTCCTCACAGCTATTTTTGGAACGCTTTAATGAAGTGGTTGCAGTAAAACACTTTTATTTAGGAATTGCAAAAGGACCATTTTTTGCCTTTTTAATCGCCTCTATTGGGATATATAGAGGGCTTATGGTAAAAGATGATACACAAAGTATAGGATTTAACACCACAAAAAGTGTGGTTGAATCAATTTTTGCCGTCATTGTTTGTGATGCTCTTTTTTCGATAGCCTTTACAAGTTTGGGGATATAATGAAACCAATTATAAAAGTAGAGGGTGTTAAAACTTTATTTGATAAAAGAGTTATTCATGATGGTCTAGATTTGAGTATCAATCAAGGTGAAATATATGGTTTGCTTGGACCGAGTGGTTGTGGTAAAACAACACTGCTTCGTGAGATGGTGATGCTTCAACCTTATGATGGTGGAAATATTGAAGTCTTAGGGCATAGTTTAAATGGTATTCGTGATAATACGGCTCAAAAATTACGCCAAAATTGGGGTGTTTTATTTCAAGCTGGAGCTCTTTTTTCATCTTTGAATATTGCTCAAAATATAGCCTTACCTTTGGTTGAATACACCAATTTATCAACTAAAATGATAGATGAAATTATCGAGTTTAAAATCAGTCTTGTGGGCTTAAAAGCGAGTGATGCACTTTTGTATCCTTCACAAATTAGTGGAGGTATGAAAAAAAAAGCAGGTCTTGCAAGAGCGCTTGCCATGGACCCAAAACTTCTTTTTTTAGATGAGCCAACAAGTGGACTTGACCCAATTTCAGCCAGAGATTTTGATGCACTTATCCTTAAATTACGCTCACTTCTTGGGCTTACAATTGTCATGGTCTCACATGATTTACAATCAATTTATGATACACTAGACCGTGTTGCGATTATTGAAAATAAAAAGATAGCGTATGAGGGGACTCTGAATGAGGTTACTTCAGCCAAAAGTGGATTTATACAAACATTTTTTAAATAGGAACTCGGTTACATGAATAATAAAGTAAATTATAGTCTCGTAGGATTTTTAGTTATTTTAGGATTTACTTTAATGATTGGTTTTAGCTATTGGCTTTTAAAACCATCAGTAGAGGACGAAAATACAAATTATTTAATCTATTTTCAAGAATCTGTATTGGGATTAAATATTGATGCTGCTGTAAAATACAGAGGTATTAGTGTTGGAAAAGTTTCCCGTTTGAGAATCAATCCTAGAAATTCAGAAGAGGTTGAGGTTCTTATCACTATTTTAAAATCAACTCCAATCAAATCAAGTACAGTTGCGAAATTAACATCGCAAGGTATTACGGGGCTTAGTTATATTAATCTTAATCTAGGTGATAATGGTGCGCCCTCTTTAAAGGCAGAAGATGGACAACTTTACCCAGTTATAAAATCAGAAGCTTCGTTTCTTGAGCGATTTGGACAATCTCTTGACAGCGTATCAGAGAAGTTATCAGGCACTTTAAGCGGAACAGAACAACTTTTAAATGATGAAAATCAAAAACAATTCGCTCTTATTTTGAATAAAACTGCAATCGTCATGGATAAACTTGATAGAGTTTTAGATGAACAAACGATAGAAAATATACATAAAGGTGTGAAAAATTTTGAATCTACCTCTGCAAAAATGGATGAAATTATGCCAAATGTAGCTATTTTGCTCAATAAAAGTATCGTTTTTCAAGAGGAGATAGGTAAATCCTTAACAGAAAAAATCATGCCAAATGTGAACTCTTTGGTGAGTAAAAGTATAGTGTGGGAAGAGGAGATAGGCAAATCTTTCACATCTATTATGGAAAGTTATTTAGGGATGAGAAGCTCTGCAGATCAAGTCAAAAAGTCGCTTGAAAATGGAGAGTTTAATCTCAAGGCGATAGCAGGAGATAGTGTTCCTACCATCAATTCTACACTTCTGGAGATGCAACAGCTAATGATAAAAATACAAGATGCTGTGAACCATTATGAGAGAAGTCCACAAGATATTTTGTTCCAATATGAAGAGATTAAAAAAGGTCCGGGGGAAAAATAGATGTATCATTTTTTTATTGTCATAGCAATTTTTCTTTTTTCTGCATGTAGTGTAAAAAAAACAGCTATAACTGAATATACGATTAATACTCATATTCATAAGAGCGAGCTAAATGCTACCAAATGTATTGATAAATCGCTAAAAATTTCACAAGCATTTAGCTCAAGTGAATTGATGTCACTCAAAATGAATTACAAAGAAGGGGATTATAAGCAGTTTTTTTATTCACAATCTCAATGGGCTGATTCTCCAAATAGGGTAATTACAACTCAAATAGTAAAACTTTTAAGGGAATCAAAACTTTTTCAAAGCGTCCAAACAGATAAATCACGAACTAATTCTGAATATATTCTTGAAACAAATATCGAAGATTTCATGCAATACTTTTCTAAAAATTCTAAAGATTCATTTGTAAATATTGTTATGACTATCACTTTACTAGATGCACAAACAAGTATGATTGTTGCAACAAAAACATTTAGCGTAGAAATGAAATCAGATACACTTGATGCAGAGGGTGGTGTGAGTGCGCTTAACCAAGCATTTGAAGATATTTTAGTGCAAATGCGTGGTTGGTTGAGTGGAGTTTGCTCATGATAGAAGAGGGTGAGTATAAAAAACGCAGAGATACATTTAGTAAGGTGTTGCAAGATAATTCAGTTGCAGTTTTACTGAGTGCTGAATTTCAAACTCGCTCAAACGATACAGAGTATCCATACAGACAAAATAGCAATTTTTATTATTTGACAGGTTTTAAAGAGGATAATGCTTTTCTTGTATTTGTAAAAGTAAAAAAGAAATTGAGAACTATTTTATTTGTGCAAGAAAAAGATGAAAAGATGGAACTTTGGAACGGAAAGAGGCTAGGGGAGCAAAAAGCCAAAGAGTTATTTATGGTGGATGAGGTGTATTCAAGCAAAGAGTTTAAGACAAAATTTGAAGAATTTGTAAAAGATATAAAGTTTATCTTTTATGATTTCGCTGAAAAGTATGAAAAAGTAAAGTTTATTTACACTTATGCCAAACAACTCTCTGCTTATGAAAATCTTGCACCTCTTATCAATAAAATGCGACTTATCAAATCTTCTACAGAGATAGATTGCATTCAAAAAGCGATTGATATTACACAACAAGCGCATCATCAAGTGATTTGTTTGAATAAAATAGGCAAGATGGAATATCAACTTCAAGCTGAGATAGAGTATATCTTCAAGTCTAAAGGTGCTTATAGTGATGCGTATATTTCTATTGTTGCATGTGGAAACTCTGCAAATACCTTGCATTATATCTCTAATGATAAATCCTTGGAAGAAAATGAGCTTATTTTAATAGATGCTGGGTGTGAGTACCAATATTACGCAAGTGATATTACGAGAACAATCCCCGTAAGTGGAAAGTTTAGCGAACCTCAAAAAGAGCTTTACGAGATGGTTTTGGATGTACAACTCCAAATCATGCAACTCATAGCTCCAAAAATAAAACGGAGTTATTTACAAAAGCGTTCCGAAGAGCTTCTTTGCATGGGATTAGTAAGGCTAGGTATTTTAAAAGGGAGTATGAGAAAACTGCTCAAAGAAAAAAAACATAAAAAATATTATCCACACGGAATAGGGCATTGGATGGGACTTGATGTGCATGACCAAGCACCTTATAAAGATGAAAAAGGGAAAGAAATTTTACTCCAAGTAGGGATGCTTCTCACGATTGAGCCTGCAATATATATAGACAAAGATGATGAAACTGTCCCAGAAAAATATCGTGGTATTGGGATACGAATCGAAGATGATATTTTAGTTACGCAAGAAGGACATAAAAATTTATCACAAGGGATTGCTAAAACTATTGCTCAAATAGAAAAATTGTTTGATTATGAGAGAGACTAATAAAGAACTTGTGGAAGCTGATAGATGTAGCATTTTTGGATGATGAAAACGAGAATGAATTCAATCGAGTATATCTTTGAGTACCAAAGCACGATACGCTTCATCTTTTGGAACTAGCCCTGCTTCGTATAAAAATTGAGATGGGATAAAATTTGCTTTTTTGACTTTATCATATTTTGCAAAACTGAGATATAAAATATCTTTTGCTCTTGTGACTGCGACATAAAAAAGTCTTCTCTCTTCATCTAAAGAGCCACCTCTTTGCATCAGTTTTCTATTGGGAAATCTTCCATCCATCAAATCTACTACATACACCTCTTTATATTCCAAACCTTTTGAAGCATGTACACTTAAAAGATTGACCCCTTCGCCTTGTGTTAAATCAGATGAGCCTAAAATCATGGCATTTAAAAATCGTTCATGTTCCGTATATGGCTTTGAAAGCTCTTCTAAGAGTAATGTTTTTCTGACTATTTTCGTGAGTGATTCTGCTTTTTGTTTTTCATCTATACTGCCATCTTTGAGTGTTGCTCTTTTGGTGGCAAGAACATCGGCAATGTGTTTAAAAAGTGATGAAGTAGCAATTTTATTTACAATAGTTCTAGGTTGTTTCACCCCTTTTAAATCACGGTATAAAAGATAAAAATCATGTAAAAAAGAAGCTCCATCTTTTGTAAGCTTTGGATGTTTTAAGATATTGTTTTTCATAAACTTCTCTTCAAACCCTAGCTTTGCAAATTTTCCAATTGCACCAAGCTCTATAAAATCATCAAACAAACCCAACTGATAGCTTACTTTTCTTTTTTCAAAAGGGTTTAGGATTGAAACATCTGGAGCATAAAGTCCATAAAAAATAGAGCCATGCCCTAAAGTTTTTAGAGCGATATAAATCTCTTTTGCCATGGCAGTTCCTATCCCTTTGGCAAACTCAACCAAATGGATAAAAGCCATCATGTCGGCTTCATTCACAAGTAAAGTGTACAAATCCAGAATTGCTTTTACCTCTTTGGAGTCAAAAAAGCTTGTGCCACCTTTTCTTTTACATGGTATTCCAAGTTCTCGCAATCCAACTTCAATTCCATCTGCTGAAGAGTTATTTCTAAAAATAACAGCAATCTCCTCTTTTGGAGTTTGTGAGTCCCGTATTTGTGCCGCCATCGCATGGTATTGGTCAAAAAGTTCATCGTAAGTTAAAAGCTTTGGCGATTGTGATGGTTGTACTCTTGTGACTTCAAGTTTTTTAGGATAAATTCGTTCATTGTGTTCAATCACCCTCATGGCAAGTGAAAGTATTGGCAAAGTAGAGCGGTAATTTTTGGTAAGTGTATGCACCTTTGCATTAGGAAACTTTGTTGCAAATGAGCCTATAATTGAAATATCTGCTCCATTAAAAGCATAAATACTTTGGTCATAATCGCCTACACAAAAAAGTGAAGGTGGTTTCATGGCATCTATAAGTGTCCCTTGAAGAGCATTTGTATCTTGGTATTCATCGACTAAAACTTCTTTGTATCCCAAATTTTTTGTTTTGCAAATGTCTCTAAAATTTAAAAGTAAATCATTAAAATTTACAAAACCATACTCTTTTTTAAGCGCTTCAAATTCATCTACAATATCTCCATAAATCATGGCAAAAGAATCATGCTCTGGATATTTTTCTATTATCCAATTCTCAAAATCTCTTTCTAACTCTGTATTTTGGTAAAAGGAATAAATATCATAAAGATAATTGCCACCGTATGGAGATATATCTGCTACAACATTGATAAAAGAGCGTTTTTCAAAAACACTTCTAAAGAGAGTTTTAAGTTCTCGTTGCTGTTTTAAAACTACTCTTTGTTCAAGTTTTTTAAGCCATCTATAACTTACAGCATGAAAAGTTCCTGCGTCAATTTTAGAAGCAATCTCTTTTCCAAAATATTGTGCTATCCGCTCCACCATCTCTGCTGCGGCTTTATTTGTAAAGGTAAGGAGTAAAATCTCATGAGGCTTTATTCCAGACTTGAGTAAATACCCTATTCTTCCAACAATTGTAGAAGTTTTTCCTGTTCCTGCTGAGGCAATAATAAGATTTTGGGAATATGAAGAAGTTGCTGCAGCGTATTGTTCTGCATTAAGACGAGATAATGGCAAAGTGAGTTGCTCCTATTTTTAAAGAGTGCGATTATACCGCCTTAAGTTCTGTAGTAAGATTAAAAAAGCAAACTTGTGATAAACTTCAAAACTTCATTATTAGAGAGTTGTATATGAATAAAGATAATCTTAAAAAGCAACTTAGCAGCTTAGCTTTATCAATGTTTAGAAAAGATTTTTTTGGTATTTATCATGGTTCTCTCTCTGCTAAAACAGAAACAAACCGTTTTATAATTAATACAAGAGATGCTGTTTTTGATGCTTTGAATGAGCATAATTTAATAGAGTTATATTATAAAAAAGATTATCGTTGGAATCAAGCGAGTATTGACGCAAGTATCCATTACAGTATTTATTCCCAAATCTCAGATGCAAAATTTATCTCTTTTACCATGCCACCATTTACGACAGCTTATTCACTTGACCACAATATGATTATTCCAAAAGATTATTTTGGATACAAAGAGATTGGTTCAATAAGCATTATTAATCCTAAAAAATTTGATGACTGGTATGACAGAGCAAAAAGTGAAATAGCCTATTATCTTCAAACCAACAACACAGATATTATGGTTATCAAAGGGTATGGAGTCTATTCATTTAACAGAGACCTCAACGAGATGGCAAAAAAACTGGCAATCTTAGAAAAAAGTTGCAGACTTTTAATGCTCGATAGCTATAATCATGATTATAGTATCGAGTGAATTCTCAAATTCTTTTTATCGCTTCATAGGCAGTATCCATTATTTTATCTATCTCTTCAAAAGTGATAATGTATGGAGGCATAAAATAGATAACATGTCCAAGCGGTCTCAGTAAAACACCATTTTTAAGCCCATATTGATACACTTTAAGCCCTATTCTTAGTTGAGAATCATACCCTTTTAAGTCTATCGCACAAATCATCCCAGTTTGTCTAATAGAATCTACATTTTTAAGCTCCAAAAATCTTTGAAGTTTTTCGCCCATGTATTTTGCAATATTTTTATTTTTGTTTATCACATCATCATGTTCAAATATATCAAGTGTTGCATTTGCCGCAGCACATGCCAAAGCATTTCCAGTATAGCTATGTGAATGTAAAAATGCTTTATGCTCACTATAATCACAATAAAATTTTGCATAGATTTCATTGGTTGTAAGCACGACAGAAAGAGGTAAATAGCCACCTGTTAAACCTTTTGAGAGGACTAAAAAATCTGGAGTTATATTGGCATGGCTACATGCAAATAATTCTCCAGTTCTTCCAAAACCAACCATCACCTCATCGGCTATAAAATGGATATTATACTTATCACATATTTTTCGTACATGGAGTAAAAAATCTGGATGATACATGTGCATAGAACCCGCACCTTGCACCAAAGGCTCTAAAATAATTGCACTTATCTCCTCTGCTCTTTTTTGGCACAACAACTCAAATTCATGTGCTGCTTCATAGGCTGATTCTTGACTCATATCTTTTGGAACGGGAGTTTGAAGGGTTTTGAGTAAAAGTGGTGCATAAGTATCTTTATATAATTCAACATCACCAACGCTCAAAGCACCAATTGTTTCTCCATGATAGGAATTTGTAAGAGAAACAAAAATAGTTTTATTTTTGCCATCATTTTTATGTGCATGGTAACTCATCTTGAGTGCGACCTCTACAGCACTTGAACCATTGTCTGAATAAAAACATTTTTCAAGCCCTTTAGGTGTTAATTTTACAAGCCTCTCTGAAAGGCGAACAACCGCTTCATGGGTAAACCCAGCCAAAATAACATGTTCGAGTGTGTCTAATTGCTCTTTTATCCTCTCATTGATATATTTGTTTGTATGTCCAAAAAGATTCACCCACCAACTGCTAATAGCATCAATATAAATATTTCCATCAAAATCTTCCAAATACACACCATGTGCCTTTTTTATTGGAATCAGAGGTAAAGTTTCATGGTCTTTCATCTGCGTACATGGATGCCATAAAACATCTAAATCTCTATTTTTTAACTCTAAATTATTCATATTCAGTCATCCTGTAATTTATTTAATCAGTATAATTTTAGCAATATAATTATAAGATTTTCATCTTTTACACTAAAGGTTCAATTTTGAAAACTACACTCTTTAAATCTATTGGTATTGTGCTTCTTTTTATCTCATTTATTGCACTCTCTTTTTTTGGTTCATTTTATTTTGCTTCTCAAACAAAAGGTGGTATCGAGGTTAATAAAAGAGTAAATGCCGATTTTATTGTCAGTGATAAAAAAAATATTCTATTGTTCTTTGGATATTTTGGATGTAAAGATGTTTGCACTCCAATACTTCAAGAACTTGCTACACTTTATGAATCACAAGAGTTTGCTACAATCAAAAAAGATGTTGCAATCTTGTTTATAAATCTGACACCAGCTACACAACCACAACAAGTCGATTTATTCGCAAAATTTTTTAATAATAATTTTCAAGGCATCTATCTCTCGCAAAAAGAACTTCTCAATATTGATAGAACTTTTGGTGTCTATTTTTCACAAAGTTTAAACGATAAAACAGAATTTAATCATACAGATTACATCTATTTACTAGAAAACACAACTGATACCAAGATTTTGAAAAAGATTTATTCCGCTCATCCCTTACAAATAAAACAACTCATAAATGATATAACTTTACAAAATAAATAGCTCAAAATAATTTAATAAACTTCCTTAAAAATAGCCAATAGAAGTGCTTATATTTATCAAGGTTTAATACGAATTTCCCTAAAATGGCGTAAATATAACAATGAAGGTTTCAAAGCAATGATTACATGGATGCAAAGACATAAAAAATATCTTATTATTACCATTTGGGTTTCTACTATAGCCTTTGTTGGTGCTGGTTTTGTTGGCTGGGGTCAATATAGTTATGGAGATAAAGCGGGTGCCGTTGCAAAAGTTGGTGCTATAGAAATATCAATGGGAGAACTACAAAAAGGGTATTCCTCACTTTATAACCAATACAATAAAGTATTTCAAGGTAATTTTGATGAGGAAAAAGCAAAAACTTTTGGTTTAAAAACTCAAGCACTTAATCAACTCACACAACAAGCTCTTATACTCAATTTGGCGGCTTCGTATGATTTAGAAGTAAGTTCAGCTGAACTCTTAGCAGAGATTACCGCTCAAGAATATTTTTTTAAAGATGGCTCTTTTAACAAAGAACTTTATAAAGAGGTTTTATTTAGAAATAATATCACTATCCAAGAGTATGAACAAGATGTCAAAAAAGAGCTTTTGATTAGAAAAACACTTCAATTAATTCCTGTAAAAGAAAATGCACAAGAATCTGAAATTTTTAATACAGTGATGAACATTGCAGATAAAATTAACTATAAAGTTTTAAGTGATAAAGAAATTTCTCTTGATACATCAGATACTGCATTAAAAACTTTTTGGGAAACAAGAAAACAAAACTTCATGGGTGAAATAAGTTATGAACTAAGTTTTATTAAACAAGAAGTAATTCCAAGTAGTTTTGATGAAAATCAAATCAATGAATACTATACACTCAATAGAAACCATTTTAAAGATAAAGATGGAAAAATTTTAGAACTTGTAGATACTAAAGACGATGTTATAAAAGAGCTTAATGCAAAAGCCACAAAAGATTTAGCACTTAGAACTTATATATCTTACAAAAAAGAGAAATTGACTCCTGAAATAAAAGTATCCAATATAACTATTTCCCAATCAAAAAATCCATACAATGAAGATGTTTTAAAAGAGATTACAACATTATCACCAACTTCCCCTTTTCTTAAACCAATTTTATTTAAAAATGAATACTATATTTTTAAATTGAATAAGATAAACCCTTCAGAAGTAAAAACTTATGAAGAAGCGAAAAAAGATTTGTTAGCTTTATATACAAAAGAGAACAAAAGAGAGAGTTTACTTAAACTCGCACAAGATTCTATTAGCACTTTCAATGGTACAACAACTGATTTTCTAACAAATGCTAGTGATACTAAACTCGATGGTTTAGACCAAAATCAAACAACTGAATTTTTGGGACAACTCTTTAATGAACAGCAAAAGAAAGGGTATATCTCTTTAAAAGATGGACAGATTGTTTTGTATAATATTTTGGAACAAAAATTGCTTTCTAAAGTAAACGAAAATCAAGCTGATTCAATCATACAATTGAAAAGTGCTATGTTTAATGAAGGATTAATAAAAGAGCTTCAAAACAAGTACAAAACAGAGATATTTATCCAAGGACTCTAAATTGAGCAAAACTATTTTAACTATAGATATTGGCTCTACGAAAATATGTGCGATAATTGCTCAAGTGAGTGATGATAATTCTGTTGCAATAATTGGCGCAGGTATCACAAAAGCACAAGGTTTAAAACGGGGGAGTATTACAAATATAGAATTAGCTGCAAAATCAATAAGGATAGCAGTCTCTGATGCAAAAAGAGTAGCTGGAAGTGACATTAAAAGTGCGGTAGTTTCTATCTCTGGAGCTTATACAAAAAGTTTAAATGCCAATGGTATTGTTAATATCCCAAATAAAGAGATTAGTTTTAAAGAAATTGAACGGGTTATGCAAACCTCTTTATATAATGCGAATATTCCAAATGAATATGAAGTGTTACATGCACTTCCGTTTAATTTTAAAGTAGATGACCAAGATTATATTGAAGACCCATTAGGCATGAATGCTTCAAGACTTGAAGTGGAAACACATATTATCACTACCCAAAAATCAAATCTTAATAATCTAAGAAAGGCAGTTAGAGGTGCTGGTATAGAAGTTGAAAATATAGTGCTAAGTGCTTATGCTTCTTCTATTGCAACTTTAAATGATGATGAAAAAGAGATAGGTGTTGCCGTCATAGACATGGGTGGAAATACGAGTAACATAACTATTCATTCTGGAAATTCTATTAAATACAATGACTTTTTGGGTGTTGGTTCAAACCATGTGACAAGTGATTTATCTATGGCTTTACACACTCCGCTTAATATTGCAGATGCTGTAAAGCTTAAATATGGTTCACTTTTAGAACCTTCAAATGAGCTAATAGAACTTCCCGTCATAGGGGATGAGCATAGAACTCAAGCTGTTTCTTTAGAAGTTGTTCATAATGTAATTTTTGCAAGAGTTGAAGAAACGCTCATGATTTTGGCACAGTTTATTGAAAATAGTGGACTCAAAGATCAGATTGGTGCGGGAGTTGTTCTCACAGGTGGTTTTTCACAAATGGAGGGGATGAGAGATTTAGCTATCGCAACTTTTGGTTCTATTCCTGTTCGTCTAGCCCGTCCAAAAGAGATGCATGGATTATTTGATACACTCAGAGCGCCAGAATATTCAACTGCAATTGGACTTGTGATGTATAGTGTGTCTGCTTATACTCCTTATGAGATTGATGTAAATAAAAAAGTACGACATTCCAATGAAATACCAGCATTAAATAGTAGTGTTCATTTTGAAAATCATCTAGAAATACCTACTCTGCAAGTTGAGAATGAACATAAAAGAGAAAAAATGGTTACAATAGCACCACAAAAAGCCAAAGAAGGTGAAGAAGCTGGATCTTTTAATAAGTTTTGGAACTGGGCGACCCAGTTATTTTAAGGAGTAGAAGATAATGAAAATGGAAGCATTCGTAATAGAAGAAACACAAGTTATAAATAGAGCTAGGATTATAGCTGTTGGTGTTGGTGGTGGTGGTGGCAATATGATTGGACATATGATAAGAGAAGGTGTGACTGGCATAGAAATGCTACTTGTCAATACAGATGCTCAAGTTTTGTCAGAATCAAGCAGTGCTACAAAAATACAAATAGGTACAAAATTAACAAAAGGTCTTGGCGCAGGAATGAAACCATCTATTGGTAAAGATTCTGCATTAGAGAGCTATGATGAGATTAAAGCAGCACTTGAGGGTGCTGATATTGTATTTATTTCTGCTGGATTAGGTGGCGGAACTGGAACTGGTGCTGCTCCTATAGTTGCTCAAATTGCCAAAGAAGTTGGTGCTTTAACGATTTCAATTGTGACAAAACCTTTTATGTTTGAAGGAAAAAAACGGCTTAAACTTGCCGAAGAGGGTCTTGCGGAACTCAAAAAAGAGAGTGATTCTATCGTTGTTATTCCTAATGACAAACTCCTTTCTATTATTGATAAAAATCTCGGTATAAAAGAGAGTTTCAAAATTGTAGACCGTATTTTGGCACAAGCTGTGAGTGGAACTTCAGGTGTTATCCTCTCAAGTGGTGAAAATGATATCAACCTTGACTTTGCTGATTTAGAAACAGTTATGAGTCATAAAGGGATGGCACTTATGGGTGTTGGTGAATTTGAGGGTGAAAATGCTGCTTATGAAGCGATAAAAGCAGCAATAGAATCTCCACTTTTAGACAACATGTCTATTAATGGTGCTATGGGTGTTCTTGTTCACTTTAACATGCATCCTAAATTTCCTATGATGGAAATTTCAGAAGCGATGAATGTTGTACATGAAAGCGCACATGAAGATGCTGATGTTATTTGGGGAACATCAACAAATGATAAAATACCAGAAAATTATATAAAAATTACAATTGTTGCTACAGGTTTTGAAAAAAATCTTACTAATAATGAAGATTTTATAAGTGACACTCCTACCAAGAAAGCTTCATCTCGCATCAAAATTGTAGTTGGTGGTGACTATAGCAGTGACTATTTAGATATTCCTGCTTTCATGAGACAACAACAAGATTAAGAAAAAATTCTTTGAACTACTCCTTTAGCCAAATCATAAAGTCCAAATCACTCCTTGGGCTTCGTGAAACTTCCTCTTTACAAGAGATAAAACAGAAATACAAAAACCTTATGAAACAATGGCATCCAGACAAACATAAAGATGACACCCAAAAAGCGACTCAAATCAGTATGCAAATTAATGAAGCGTATCAAATTATTATGGATTATTGCACTAACTATGAATACCCATTTGATGAAGAGAGTATAAAGAAAAAAACTTACTCCCCTTCAGAATGGTGGCATGATAAATTTGGAAATAGATAACTTTACAGCCAAACACCATTTTTTATAAAATAAATAATTGGGTATAAACTCAATGTAACCACTAATAAAAAATTTAATATCAATGAGACTTGAAACTGTTTTACTCTCTCTTCGTATAAAGATGGAATAAATCCTACAATGATTCCATACAATGTTCCCCCAAAAAGTAAAATGTAAATAGCATAACCTATGTAATTATAATCCTTTTCTAAAAAGCAAAATGGGCAATGATGGGTTGGGAGTTGGTATATATATGTTCCAAAAAATGCGATAATAGAGATGAGCGATACAATAATAAATAAAATATTACTTATTGCAAAAAGGTATCTATTTTTCAAAAAATAAAAAAGAGTTATCAACAAAAAATTTCCATAAAAAAGAGTTAAAAGTGTGGGAGTATTTATCAAAAAAATAGTGGCTATGTAAGAACTTGCAGAACTTGAATACAAACTTCCACAACAATTTACGAGTTTATCACCATCTATCGCACCAAACATTAAACTCTCTACAATCACCTCGCCTAAAAGCAAAAAAAATGCAATACTAAAAAGCCCAAACTTTTGTTTTGTATAAGGCTGTGTTTCATCTTTTATATCCTGATTATGTAATACTAACCAATACGCAAAAAGATATAAATTCATAATTTTTAAAATCAAAAGAAAACTTCCATATACAGTAGCATCCACAACTCCAGCAGCACACATGGCACCATTGAGTAGAAGAGAGAGTTTATCAAGTGTAAAGATAAAAAAAAGAAAAAGTGGAAGTTTTATAACAAAGATATATTTAATAATTATTGCAGCTAAATAACTCTGCTTTTCAAGTTTATATTGCATTTGGGTAGTTGCGTTTAAATCCCATTTTAAAAATATCTTTAAACTCAAAATAAAGGCAATAATTGCAAAGAAGATAAAAATAAAATTCAAGATAAAAATTGTTAAAACTTCAGGACTAAGAATCATGACACTATTTTCCCATTGTGAATCTCTATCTCACGACTTACAAAATCAAGTCCAAAAAAGAGTGGGTCATGCGTAGCGATAATAATGGTTTTTTTTTGCGAGTGCAACTCGTGCATCATATCAATAAAATGTAAAGAGAGTTTTTCATCAAGATTTGCAGTTGGTTCATCTGCTAAAATTATTTTTGGATTGTTAACATTGGCTCTAGCAATTGCAACCCGCTGTTGCTCACCGCCTGAGAGATTACGAACAATTGTATTTTGTTTGTGTGCAATATGAAATCGCTTCATCACAGATTGAATTTTTTCATCTACCTTAGAACCATTTAGATTAAGAGGAATAAGTGGGAGTAAAATATTTTCCTTCACACTCAAATTTGGAATAAGATTATACTTTTGAAAAATAAAACCTATATTATCTCGCCGATAAATGGATGCAAAATTATCAGGAAGTTTTGATATTTTTTTCTCCTCGACTAGAACCTCACCACTTGTAGGTTTACTTAAAGCTGCAATAAGTGAAAGAATTGTACTTTTACCACTTCCACTTACACCTTTTAAAATTATAACTTCACCCTCATCAATCTTTAAATTCACATTCTCTAAGGCCTGTATTCTCTCATGCTTTCCCACTTCATATATTTTAGTTATCTCTTTTAACTCTATAATTTTAGACAACTAAATCAACCTCTTGAAGTGTCCCTACTCCGCTTCCATCCTCTTTGGCATAGATAGAACTCTCTTTTAAAAATGCTTCCATTTTAGCACCATTTTTTATATCAAATTGAGTGTCTGTTTTGCCAAGGTAGAGTGCTCCAACATTTTTCTCTTTGAGTGAATAAAGATTTTCTGCCCCTGAACTATCTTTTGTCCAAATAAGTAACTTCTCAAATACTGTATCATTTTCATCAATCCACCCATTTTTATCCCCATCATAAGCAGATAACTCGGCAAAACCGTTCCCTTTAGTTGGACCAAAAAGTTCACTTCCATTATTAATAATTCCATCACTATTTTTATCCAAAGCCAAAAAGCCACTCCCCTCACCTACAAAAGAAAACTGCTCATTTTTACCATCCATGTTTAAATCAAAATCTTTTTTCATATTACTAATGGTTACAGTATCCGCTCCAAAATTTAAAACTAAAGGGTCGATAAGTGCATCGCCTGCTTTAAAAGAGGTACTTTCATACAATTGAGTATGTGATTTCATCTCAAATGCCAACGCAAAATCTATAGATTTTCCATCTTGCGATTTTATATTTCCACTTGCAGAAAAAGTAAGTGCTTCATCGCTTATTTCACTTCGCTCTTTTGTATAGCGAATCCCCCAACCAACTCTTCCATCAGTAAGATTAGTGGTCGATGGCTCTTTTTTTATTCCAGCAATATTTATCTTTTGTCCAGTAAGTGCTTCAAGAGTACGCACTATACTCATCAGTTTTGGGTCTAGCATCTGCTCGTCTGAGAGTTCTTGTACTCCTTGCATCCCATTTTTATTAAAATTTTTATACTCCTCTGAGAGAAGTAATCTATCACCATTTTTTGATAATGTTTTAGAGGAATCCCACATCTCTAAAGACTCATTTTCAACTACCTCATTGCTTTTTTTATGTGAAGAAAAAAGTGAAACACCCGATTGCTCAATTTTCATAATAACTCCTTTTATGCAAAAAATATCGGCAAATATTTAAAATTATTTATCGTATCACCTCATCAGCTTCAAGTGTTGCCACTCTCCATGAAGGGATAAGCGTTGCAGCGATATAAATGGGAACGCTTAAAAAAAAGACTAAAAAAAGTGTTTGCATGTCAAAAACAAAAGGTAATTCAAAATCTGTTTTTAACTGAGAATATCCCACAAAAATATCTCGAAGAATTGGAGCATTCAAAAGATACACAAACCCAAGAGAAAGCCCTACACCTAAACTATACGAAAAAAACGAGATTATAAATGACTCATAAAACTTCTCTTTTAACACATCATCCACTTTCCAACCAACTGCTTTGAGTATCCCTATCTCTTTTTTTTCTTCACTTGAGAGACCACTTGATTTATCATAGATAATAATAAAAAATGTAAAAATACTCACAATAAAAAGTGCCAAAAAGATTCCGCTTTTATAATCAAAAATATTTTGATAACTCACTTTTAAATCATTTGTTGTAATGATTCTAGTATCTGCAAACATAAGTTTTATTTTTGACGCAACTATTTGTATCTCTTTTGGATTTGCAACTTTTACTACTATATCTGTTGCTTTTAATGGGTCAAAATCAAAAATTTCTCTTACAAGCTCTTCGGGCATAAGTATCATGTCATTTGATTCTAAATTTGTATCCGCATCAAAAATACCTCCAATAGTTACTTTTTTAAGCGTTCCATCTGGTTTTATAAAATTAAAATACTCTTTATAATAACTATTACGCATCACTTGCATCACTCCACAACCGACAACCATGGAGGAATTTTCTTTGAGCTGTTCAAAATCAAATTTTTCTGTCACTTTTGCAAAACTATTTTTATACTGATTTTCATATTGTGCAATCCCTACAATACTGAAATTCACACCTGCATTTTCAAAATAGTAATACCCCCAAACACGAGCAATGGCATCACTCACGCCTGAAATTTCCAAAATTTTATCAACTCTTGCGACCTCAATATCATAACCTTTTCCAGCTTTCACTTTTTGGACAATAATTTGGGGTAAGGCGTTTACAGTCGAATCAAGTTCAAAGCGGATGGAGTTTGTAATAAAAAATACAGAGGTTAAAAGAAAAGTTAAAAAAGTTAAAATCATGAAAATAAAGAAATTTTTATACTTTTGTCTAAGCATTGCATTGATTGCATATTCTATTAAATAAAGATTAATTGTATTTCTCCATTTTATGAGAATGTGATATTGCATAAGTAGTAGGAAAATATTCTCGCAAAGTCCCATCCTCTTTATAAATCGAAGAGATAGTTGCTAAACTTCTATGTCTTATGTAGGTTGTTTCTGTGGCAATTGCCAAATCTGGAATTCCAGAGAGTTTTATAAAAGACAATTTTTTTTCAATTTTTAAAAGGGTGCTAGATTTTTGAGAGATTAAATAAAAGCTTTCTATTAATAAAAAAGAGAATAATCCAGAAAATACATACAATAAAAGATATGTTTTTTTTCTATAAGTTATTTTGCTATTCATCTAATTTATAAATTTCCTCTTGCGTGATATTTGTAAATTTTACGATTTTTGCTCCCTTATGGTCCATGTAAAAAGTTTTAGCATCTTTTTCAAACTCAAAAGGGATAAGTTCATCGCCCATAGCTCCATACACATCACTTCCTATCACAAAATATGCTTCTCGTGCTTCTATACTCTTTTGGGAATAATAATCACTCACTAAAATTTTTGAAATTCCTTGTTCATGTTCAAAATAGTATTTCATTAAATCTTTGACACCATCAAAAGAATAGTGTGTAGTTTGATAAAAAATTTGTGCTGCCCAGCGAGGATATTTATACACAAACATACCACAAATTGGACATTTTTCATCTTCTGCGACTTGAATATGTTCTGTTGTTTTTAATGGCAAAGCAACTCTTTTGACATCCCACAAATACAATGCTACAGCTTCAAGATGATTTTCTTTCATAGGTTTACAAAGATTGGCATGTGTCAAAGAGTTTTGTAAATCATTGATAGTTACATATTTTGTAAAATCTATATTTTGATTACATAACTTGTTATAAATTTTTTCACCCATCGGATAAATTTTTTTTTGCTTTGTGGTTTGGCTTAATACCTCTTGAGCAATTAAAGAGGTATTAAAGAGGAGAATGAGAGTAAAAAAAATAGAGTAAAAAGACATTTAATCACCTTCTGATTGATAATTAAATAGTAGCGTATTCGTGTTAAATTAGCGTTAAGCTCTTCTTAAAAGCATCAATCTTCGTACAAATAATACTAAAAGTGCAACTGCTAAAATTTTAAAATCAATCTCACTTGCCAAATGAATATTATGAAATGTATCGCTTTGTGTTGCTTCTACGCCAATAGCTTGCATGTCCAAAATTTTTGGAACATAAACGCTACTAAACATAAGTGAGGCAAATACAATAATAGTTGCACTTGCAAAAGAGATAGCATCTCTTTGACCTGTTTTGTATTGAGCGGATTCATAGAGTGTCACACCAAATGCTACAAAGTATATCCAATAAGAAAATCTATGAAAAATCTCACCCATGATAATACCTGCGTTGTAGTTATCCATAACCATATCTACTAGCACTTTTTCAGAATGAAATATCACAGGAGCAGCTATTGCACCCAAAACCATAACAGCTCCAAATGTTGCCGCTAACATGATTAAATAACCAAAATCTATATAAATTCTTTTGCTCAAACTGTTTACCTCAATGTTATAATTTCAATGTAAAACCTCTATCAAAACCGCTAAGGTCTTTATAGAAATTTAAATTCTTGAATGTTGCCTTTTTTAAAAAGTTCATAATCTTATCTTGTTGGTCATAACCTATTTCACATGTAAAAAAGTTAATTTTTCGCTTTAATACCTCGTTAAGAAGCTCTTGAATTATCTCATCACCAATGGTTCCACCAAAGAGTGCATTTTGAGGTTCATACGATAAATTTGATTCCAAATAAGCATCATTTGCAATATAAGGGGGATTTGAAACCAAATAATCTACTTGTTCATTTATAGGTTCTAAAAGTGAGCCAAGACGCAACTCTATTTGGTTTGAAAGTCCAAATTTTTCTATATTTATTTTTGCAATCTCAAGTGCAGCTGGTGAAATATCTACAGCGATAAATTTAGCATTTACGAACTCTTTGGCAAGCATGATAGAGATAATTCCACTCCCAACACCAACCTCTACAAAAGTCATTGTTGTGTTTTTATCAGGTACATTTTGTATCACCTCATCTATAAGCAATTCCGTTTCAGGACGGGGAATAAGTGCACCATGAGAGATATAAAAATCTTCACTATAAAAACTGACACTTTGTGTAATATATTCAAGTGGTTCATTTTTTGCTCTTCGCTCTACCCACTCAAAAAGTGTTGCAACATCTTCGACATGCGTATTTTTATGTGTCATAAGCCAAAGTTCATCTTGATGTACATGGTGCATCAAAAGAAGTTGTGCTTCTCTTGATGCTCGTGGAATAAGCGGATTTAAAATTTTCGTTATCTCGACAAGTATATCTTTAACTAAAGTACTTCTTTCCATGTTCCCTCTAAAGCACTTTTATCTATCCCATGGATATCAACACCAAGTGCTTTGAGTCTTTCTAAAACTGGCGGATGGGTGTAATGAAAAAAGATATACACAGGATGAGATAGTGGGAAACTTTTATTTTCAGTCACTAACTTTTGAAGTGCATTTGCAAGTTCTATTGCACCCGCTGGACCACCAAGTTCACTTCCCATTTTGTCTGCTGCATATTCATTGCTACGACTTACTATCCCCATAATAGGCATCATGATAAAACCTAAAACAGGCATAAAAAGAAGTAATAAAATCATGACAACAGAGGGTGATTCACTTAAACCCATTTGCAAATATAACGCTTCTGGCAAGTTTCCAAAAATAGCAAACATCACAAAAAGCATCCCTCCGAGCATAGTAATATTTTTATAAATATCCCCATGAGCAAAATGTCCCAACTCATGCCCTAAGACTGCAAGTAACTCTTTTGTTGTGAGTTTTTTTATCAAAGTATCAAAAAGTACAACCCTTTTTGTTTTACCCAAACCACCAAAATAAGCATTAAGTCGTGAATCACGCTTACTCGCATCACTAATAAAAACACCTGAACTTGTAAATCCTGTTTTATCCATGAGAGTTTTTATCTGCGTATTTAATTCAACATCATCAAGCGGAGTGAGCTTATCAAAAAAGAGTGCTCGCACTGTTGGAAAAAGCATATTAATCCCAATTACAACACCAAAGATGAAAACAAAACTCCAAAGCCACCAATTTTCAAAACTCACCATGATTTCATAAATGCCCCAAACAACCAAAGAACCTATCACAAGAGTCAAAACAAAAGAGATAGCAGAATCTTTGATGTATTGTAGTTTTGTTGATTTGTTAAAATGAAATTTTTCATCCAAAACAAATTTTTGATAGTAAGAAAAAGGGAGAGAAATAAGAGAGTTAATAACAACAAAACTCATAACCATCACTACATTCATAAGTGCCACATCTTGAAAAAAGATGTTTTGTGACAAATAAGAAAGTCCAAAACCCATCCATGCCACAAAAATCAAATACTCTATAAAAGCGCTAACAATAGCAAATCTCTCTTTTGAAATTGCATAATTAGCAGCCACAATAAACTGCGATTCTGATAACAAAACTGCTGATTTCCTTTTGGCTTGATTGATATACCCTATTTGCATGACACTCGTATAAATAGATATCAAAACATATAAACTATACACCCCCATGATTGTTGTTAACATATACACACCTTAATTAAAATTTTTGCTGGTAATACTGCTGGGAAGTTTATCTATTTTTTCTTTAACTTCAATTGTGTCTTCTTTGTTGTCATAAATTTTTCCAGCAATAGCATAAATACCACCCATGATAAGTCCAGCAAATATCACCGCAAGTACAACTCTCTTTTTTTCACCTTGTAAAGTGTCATAATCACTTATACTTTCTAATGTTGGTTCACTCATTTTAGTTCTCCTTGTATATTTTATTTTTGCATCTTAACAAAAGCTTGGTATACAAATAGTACACTCTCAAAATTAATTAGACGGATTAAGTCGTTTTTTTAGATTGTTTATTCGTCAGTAGATTTAAAAAGAGAAGAGATACAATGATAGATGAAAAGATAGCTAAAGCGCTTCTTAGTACAATCATGCGAGAATACGCTAAAAAATAAGGCTAAAAATGAAATATCCTCCTAAAAAAAATTATTCTGATGTTAAAACAAAACCTCACAATAGTCAAAGAAAATCTTCTCCAAAAAAGAACCTCTTAGATATCGCTCCTAAAAAAGAGGTTAAAGAGATGTTTATGAGTTGGTTTAAAAAACATAATATTGTTGGTCAAATTATGACAAAACAAGAAGTAGTTAGAAATATTTTGACAAAACTCGATTCAAAACAAAACAGTGCTTTGGAAGAAGCTATGAAAGATTTAAAACATGAAGGGTGGATTGAGATACAAGAAGATGGCGTGACCTTAGTTTTGACTCAAAAAGGTACAGAATATGCTCATTGACTCACTTCAATTGCTTGAAATGAGTTTGGAAATTTTACTGATTCAATCGAACTCTTACTGATTGTTCATGGGCGGTTAAGCCTTCTGTATTTGCTATTAATGCACATGCTTCTCCTATTTCATTGATAGCTTTTGAACTAAATGAGATAATTGAAGTTTTTTTCATAAAGTTTTCAACTCCAAGTGGAGAGTAAAACTTCGCTGTGCCACCTGTTGGGAGTGTATGGTTTGGACCCGCTACATAATCGCCTATTGCTTCTGGAGTGTTATGACCTAAAAAAATTGCACCTGCATGTTTAATAAATGGCAATAACTCAAATGGAGAGTTTGTTGCAACTTCTAAATGCTCTGGAGCAATTTCGTTCATGAGTTTTATTGCTTCAACCATATCATGCGTTACAATAATAGCTCCCCGTTCCTCTATCGACTTTCTGGCAATTTCTTGACGAGGTAATTTTAAAAGCCAATTTTCAATCTCTACTTTTACCTCATCAGCTAATTTTTGTGAAGGGGTAATTAAAATTGAACTTGCCATCTCATCATGTTCTGCTTGTGAGAGCATGTCAATTGCCAAATGATTTGCGTTTGCACTTTCATCTGCAAGGATTCCTATTTCACTAGGTCCTGCAATCATGTCAATATTTACTTCACCAAAAACCATTTTTTTTGCAGTTGCCACAAAAATATTTCCCGGACCTGTTATCACATCCACTTTTGGAATATTTTCAGTTCCATACGCCATAGCAGCAATTGCACTAGCGCCTCCTACTTTATAAACATGTTTTACTCCACACAAATGACACGCTGCGAGTAAAAGCTCATTTGGCTCATTTTCAGGTGTAGGAGTACAAACTACAATATTTTCTACACCCGCAACTTGAGCAGGAATTACATTCATAAGAAGTGAAGATGGATATGCTGCTTTTCCCCCTGGAATATAAAGCCCTGCACTATCCACTGGAGTCACTTTTTGCCCCAAAATTGTTCCATTTGATTCTGTGTCAAACCAACTTTTTGGCTTTTGTTTTTCGTGATACAGTTTAATTCTATCGTATGCTAAATGGAGAGCTCGTTTGAGATTATCATTAAGATTCTCATATGCTTTTTGCATCGATTCTAATGAAATTTTTAAATCTTCATCACTTTGAGGTGTCCATTTATCAAACTTTGCGATATGTTTTTTGAGTGCAACATTTTTATCTTTTTTTATCTCATCAATAATAGTACCTACAATCATACTGACATTGGCAATATCCACTTTACCACGCCCTAAAAGTTCTTCAAATTGGGTACTAAAATTTGTATCTGTTGTTTTTACAAAAATCATAGCTATTTTGCCTTTTTTGAAGTTGTATCAAAATCTTCTTTTACAACTACTAATGCTTTTAAAAGATTCTCTGCATCCATGGCTCCTAAAAGAGGCTGATACATAGCTTCTCCATTTGGAAGTAAAAACCAAAGTGCTGGAGTTGCTGAAGTCAAAAGTTCTTCTGGCGTGTAATCATGTTCATCTGAATAAGAGATGATAGAGATAAAATTTTTATTTAAAGTAGAAATAACTTTTTCGTCTTTAAATGTAGTGTTGTCTAACATAACGCAATACTTGCATGTATGACGAGATAAAACAAATAAAACTGGTTTATTTTGCATTTTTGCTTGTTGCATGCCACTTTGATAATCTGTAGCCCATGCTATCTGCGAACCAAATAATGATGATGCAAAAAGCAACATCCCCAATACTAATACTTTAATCATTTTTTTTCACCTTTTCTAAAAGTTCTCTTGAGCACTCAAAAGCGCTCTTATTGGTCACATCAATGACAACATCAGCCAAAGCCAAATACTCAGGTCTTCGAAGTTTATACAACTCTTTGGCATTTTTAATATTACTCAGCAACGGTCTTTTTTTGAGCTTGCTTGCTGAATTTGGGTGTTTTTTTATTCTCTTGATAATCTCATCAAAAGGGGAATCTAAAAAAATAATTGTACCTATTTTTTTGAGATTTTCTACTTTATAAAACCCACCGCCTGTAGATATTAGAGTATTTTGTACACTATTTTCAAGCCATAAACCAATATCTTTTTCAAGTTTTCTAAAATAAGGTTCTCCATCCTCTTGAAAAATATGTTTAATTTTTTTGTTCGCCATGCTCTCAATCAAATCATCTGTATCAATAGTGACATAATCGGAATGTTTTATCACCTCTCTAGCAACGCTTCCCTTGCCTACACCCATAAAACCTATGAGAATAACATTATTCATAAAAACTTTCCTTTCCTTTATATGTAGCATTATTATAGCTATTTTATGGTTTAAGGAAAAAGAAATAAAAAGGAGTTTCAAAAGTTCTTAGTTTATTATTTATTTTGTAGACATTAATGTATAATTAAAATATTCAAATCAAAAGGTATCGAAAAATGATTCAAATGCTTATAACTTTAGGATTGTTGCTACATATAAATTTGTTGGCTGATTTAGTCGCTGATGGAATCAAAGCATATGATAAAGGGAATAAACAACAAGCACTTAAACTATGGACAAAAGCTTGTAATAGTGGAGATATGGATGGTTGTAGCAATTTAGGTCTTCTCTATGATGATGGAATTGGAGTTAAACAAGATAAAATTAAAGCTAAAGAATTTTATACGAAAGCTTGTAATGGCGGAAAAATGAGAAGTTGTAGTAATCTCGGTGTTTTGTATGAAACTGGTGATGGAATAGAACAAGATAAAATGAAAGCTAAAGAACTCTATACGAAAGCATGCGATGGTGGAGAGATGCGGAGTTGTAGTAATCTGGGAGTTCTCTATGAAACTGGAGATGGGATAAAACAAGATAAAACTCAAGCCAAAGCGCTCTATGACAAAGCTTGTAAGGGTGGTGAGATGCGAAGTTGTAGCAATCTGGGGCTTTTATATGATGATGGAAATGGGGTTAAACAAAATAAAAATAAGGCTAAAGAATTTTATACCAAAGCTTGTGATGGTGGACATATGAGTGGTTGTTATAATTTAGGTTTTTTATATGATGATGGAAATGGTCTAAGACAGGATAAAACTAAAGCCAAAGCATTTTATACTAAAGCTTGTGATGGCGGGAATATAGGCGGTTGCTACAATTTAGGAATTTTATATTTTAATGGCGATGGCGTAAGACAAGATAAAACTAAAGCTGGTGAGTTGTTTGCTAAAGCCTGTGATGCTGGAAATATAGGTGGTTGTTATAATTTAGGAATTTTATATTTTAATGGCGATGGCGTAAAACAAGACAAAAGTAAAGCTAAAGAGTTATTCGGTAAAGCTTGTGATGGTGGAAGCATGGGCGGTTGTAAAAACTATAAAATATTAAATTAATGGTGAGAAATTTACAGGCTTTCCCAAGCAGCGGGGAAAGTAAATTTCCAATATGATTCTTTTAGTGCCTGACACCCTTTTGTCTTTTATTGTCTTTTAGTGCCTGACACCCTTTTGTGTGACACCCTTTTAGTCTTTTTGACACCCTTTTGAATTTAAAGTACATGAAAGGGTTTGTTTAAAACTACATCAGAGTAAATGCTAATTGTAACTATAACTCCAACCCGTAAGACTTTTTACTTTTGCTTCATCATAATTATCTGAATCTGCTAAAAAGTCTATCACATGCATGAGGGCGTAAGGGATAGACCTTTGGTCTGCAGGATTCACTAAAAGCATTGGCATAGGTGTTTCTTGTATGCTCATAGCAAAGCCAACAGGCATAATTTGACTCATTACCTCTATAGGGTTTATAATTTCGTATTCTTGCAAAAACTTTGTCAACACGAGTGGTTTTATCTCCTCTGGTAGAGATACGCTTGTATTTAAAAAAATTGTAAAATGGATTGGGTTGTTTTTGAAATGTTCTGGAGAAGGTGTTGCCATGAAAATGTAGTCTACATTCTCTAAATATTTTTCTATCTCTTGTACTTTTAAATATTCATTTGTTTTTATCGCTTGGACTTGCATTATAATACCTCTTTTATGTTTTTTAAATGAATTTTATCATATAGTTGTCTGTTTTTATAAATTTAAAAAAATTTCACTAGCATGGAATATAAATTGCTAGTAGGAATTGATTAAATACCTTATGGTTGAATAAAAATATAATATTGTTATAAATTTGGAGATATATTTGTATTTCATCGAAACTCTCAAGCTTAGACAAAAGCTTTTTTTTCTTTTTATTTTAATTACACTTGGGCTTATTCTTGTTGGTACTATGAGTGCTTTAAACATTAATTCTATGAAAAAGCATATAGATTCAGTTTACTTTGGTTCTTTAATCCCAGTGCATGAACTGAATGAAATATTGCAAACCTATCATGGAAGTTTGGTAGGTAGCGTGTATTCGATAAAAAGTGCTGGAAAAAGTAAAAGTGAAATTAATTCTGACATAGTATCTTCGATAGCTAAAATAGAGAAAATTTGGAAAAGTTACGAAACCCATTTTAAGCGTGATGAAGAACTTGCGTATATTGATTATGTATCTTTAGAGATACAATCTATAAATACCTATTTTTTAAAAATTCTTAAGGCTTCAGATGAGGGTAAAGATTTGACTCTTATCTCTATTAACTCTCTTGAAAAACATATGTTACAAATCCATGCAGTTCTCAAAAAACTTATAAATTATGAAATTGAGATAGCAGAATACGAAAGGAAAACTTTTTTATCTACTTATAATGTCACAATGATTCAGGTAGGGATTATATTTGCTTTTATAATTATAGGCGTTTTATTTATCTCTTTTTATGTTTTTAGAAGTATTCAAAAAGACCATTCACACCTTGAAATAGCAACGAGAAAACTTAAAATTGTAAATAAAAAATTAGAAAATGTTTCCTATACAGATTCTTTAACTACACTCCATAATAGAAGATATTTTAATCTTATCTGTGAGAGAGAACTCAAACGAGCCCAAAGAATTAATAGTTATATAACTTTTATGATGTTAGATATAGATTATTTCAAGCAATACAATGACACTTATGGTCATCCTCAAGGGGACGAAGCGCTTAAAGCTGTTGCAAAAGTTTTAAAAGATAATCTTAAACGACCAAGTGATTTTGTCTTTAGATTAGGTGGAGAAGAGTTTGGTGTTTTACTTACACAGACAAATGTAGAAGATAGTGTGACTTTAGCAAAAGAGATTTGTAGTGCAGTTAGAAAAGAAGAGATTGAACATGAAGGTTCTAAAGTACATCAATTTTTAACTATCTCTATTGGTGTTGTTTGTTGTATAGCAGATGAAGCACTTCTAGAAAATATTTTAGTATCTCGTGCTGATGCGATGTTATATAAAGCCAAAGAAAATGGGCGTAATAGTTGTGAAGTAAGCACCTATATCACTGAAGCTACTCCTCAGATTGTAGCAAAAAAAGAGGAAAAAAAACTCAGTGCCTAGAAATAAAAATTAAATAATTAATTTTTGATTCCTTAATGCCCATGTTTAAAGCGAAATCCATCAGCAACTAAAAGTTCCCGAATTTTTTCTTTTATTTCCCCTTGAAACTCCATCCAACCATCCTTGAAAGTGCCACCACATCCTAGCTTTTTTTTAAGATTTTTAAGAGTTGTTGTAATCTCTTGAGAAGAGATATGAAACTCTCCAACTAAAGTGACTGTTTTACCTCTTCGTTTCTCTTTTTTAAAAAATAAAAAGTGTTTTTGAGGCTCTAATAATTCAACTAAAGTGCTACTCTTTTTTCCATCTTCCACAACTGCCCAATCTTGGTTGATATTTGCACCAATAAAAATATCAAGTTTTTTACCTCGGTTCATGTGTAAATCCTTAATGAACTTTTTGTGCTAAAACACTCATATTTTTTGCATCATAAATTTGCTTTTCTACTAATTTAAAAATATCATCAGAACTATTCTTTTTTTTATCATAAACAATAATAATAACTTCATCACCAAGTTGTAAAAAAGTTTTTTCTCCATAAGAGGTGTATCTTGTTGCACCAATACTAATAATTGCTTCTTTTGGATTACCACATGCTAAAAAATATTCTTCAAGTGATTCAAGAGGTCCAAAGTCTTCTTGAGAAGTGATTTGATTGACCATCCAATCAAGAAGTTTTTCATAAAAGTAGCTATATCCCAAAAGTTCCACATCTTCACCATAGAGATGAATTTGATTATCTCTGCGTAAAAAACTTGAAATTGCATAAGTGTCCATAATACCACCTTCACTAAACTTATCGAGTTTTATGAGCGTATTACTTAGTCCTTTGGATTCTTCGCCCCAATTTTTTTTATCACTAATTTTTTCTGCACCCGCTACTCGAATGGAACAATCATTATATGCTCCAAAATAAGTTGGGATAATTTTTGAGAGTTTCCCTGCTGTATATTCAAGTTCACAAATAAGTGCCACTTCAGGTTCAGGTTGAATTTTGGAAGTGGCATTTGGAAGTTTAATATTTGAAGTGGAAAGTGGATAAGTTTGTAAAATTTTTTTGGCTCTTAGCGGTGTACCTTCAAGTTCTGCTTTTGGAAGATAAAAAGGAAACATCCCTTTAGGTGCTGCTTCATCTGCTGTAATAATATTTTTGAAATCTTCGAGTTCTCCAGCTTGTGCTAAATGCAAAGCAAAGTTTCCAGCAATTCCAAGACCAATAAATTTTTTATATTTTGCCATTCTTGTTCCTAATGTTGTTCTGGGCATTAAATATGCCCATTTTCCTTAGCTTCTGCAAACTCTTCATAAGTTCCTTTGAAGTCTGTATAAGTGCCATCGTCATGGAGTTCAATCACACGATTTGCATACGCATCGAGTAATTCACGGTCATGAGAAACACAAATAACATTTCCTTTGAATTGGTGCAAACCTTCACCAAGTGCCACAATAGCCTCAAGGTCAAGGTGGTTTGATGGCTCATCGAGAACCAAAAAGTTTCCACCCTCTAGCATCATTTTACTAAGCATCATTCTGTGTTTTTCACCACCTGAAATACTTACAACTGATTTTTCTTGCTGTTCACCATTAAAAAGCATACGCCCTAAACAGTTTCTAATTTCAGCAATATCCCGTTTTGGGTCAAAACCTCTGAGCCAATCATAAAGAGTTCCGTCACCTTTAATTGTATCAGCGGTATCTTGTGGGAAATAACTATTTTCAATAGTTGCACCCCAATGAACTGCACCAGAAGTTGGTTTTATCTCTTCCATGATAATTTTAAGAAGTGTTGATTTTCCTACACCATTTGAGCCAATAAGTGCTACTTTTTCCCCTGGCTCAAATTTAAGAGTGATATTTTTCAAAACTTCTTTATTTCCATAAGAGTGGTTTATATTTACAATACTAAGTGCTTCATCACCCATAGTTCTTGCAGGTTTAAAAACAATACTTGGGTCTCGACGAGAAGATGGTTTGATATCATCAATGACAAGTTTATCAAGTTTCTTTTGTCTTGAAGTTGCTTGTTTTGCTTTAGAAGCATTTGCACTAAATCGGCGAACAAACGCTTCAAGCTCATCTTTTTCTTTCTCTTTTTTAGCGTTATTAAGTTCAAGTTGTTTTGCAATAACATTTGCCGCAATGTACCAATCATCAAAATTACCAGTAAACTCACGAATTTTTTGGTAATCCACATCTAGGATATTTGTTACAACAGCATTTAAAAAGTGTCTGTCATGGGAGATAACAACCATAGTTCCTTCATGGCGTTTGAGCTCATTTTCAAGCCAACTAATAGTTTGAATATCAAGGTTGTTTGTAGGTTCATCAAGGAATAAAACATCAGGTTTTGGATAAAGCACTTGAGCCAAAAGCACTTTGAATTTATCAGCACTATCGAGTGTACTCATGAGTTGATTATTATCTTCTGCAGGGATACCAACATTTGCTAAAATTTTTGCAATATTTACATCATATTCATAAGTTGGGTCCTCTTCCACACAGATTACTTCCAAATCAGCAAGACGATTATTCGTTGCTTCATCTTCAAAATCAGCTGTCATGTAAAGCTCTTCTTTTTCTTTTATCGCATCATAAAGTCTTTTATTGCCATATAAAACTGCATCCGCAATAGTGTAATTTTCAAAAGCAAATTGATTTTGCCCCAAAACTCCGACTTTAAGACCTGGAGCTACTCTAATATCTCCCTCATATTCGTTAATCTGACCACTCAAAATTCTTAAAAAAGTAGTTTTTCCAGCACCATTAGCACCGATAAGACCATATCTTTTATGACGGTCAAGTTTAAGGTTTATATCTTGAAAGAGAACTCTACTTCCATAACGCATGATTAATTTTTGTACTGTTACCATTGTGTCTTCACTTTTTTAGACAGATAAAACTGCCTATTATTTTTATGGAATTTTAGCAGAGAGATGTTTAAAAGAGAATATCATGTAGTTTTGACTCCTTACCAATCTCCCAAAACAAATTTTTTAGATTCCTCTTTGAATTCAGGAATCTCTTGTTCTTGGAATTTAAGCTCTAATCCATTGGATGTCATGACAAATCCGTCTACTTTTATTTTTCCATCATGGATTTGATTATGATGCTCTTTGCAAAGTGGGACAAGATTATGTTTGTTATTTTTATGAAAGTGTCCTATAAAACCAGTGGTGTCTGCTAATGAACGCTCATGAATATGGTGAATATCTTCTGCCATAGCTCCACAAATTATACATTTGGTAATATATAACTCTTTATTGTATTTACTCTTTTTTTTCTTAACAAGAAGCTCTAGCTCATCAAAATCATTTGCCAAACGCTTGCGAATAGTGTTGGCAGTATCCAAAAAATCTGTATCCATGTGGAGTGATTTTGCAAATTCCAAACCATAAATACTACTTCCACTTCCAGCTTGTAAAATTCTATTAAAGAGGAGTTTATCTTTTTTTTCATCATACTCCACGCTTAGATGCAAATTGACAACATTATCTAAAGTAGTAATCTCTTTCATAGTTGAGAGTTGATGCAGGTGAGTTGCAAATAAGAAGATTGAACGGTGTTTTGCAAGTTTGATAATAGCACTTGCTACGATTGCTACACCTGAGAGCGTTTCCGTTCCATGGCTTATCTCATCTCCCAAAACAAGTGAGCGGATTGTGGCACGGTTGAAAATATTTTTAAGTTCGAGCATCTCAATTGCAAAGGTTGAAAGCCCTTTTGCAAGGTTATCTTTTGAGACAATTCTTGTAAAAAGAGAATCAAAAAGGGAAAACTTCATAACACTTGCACTCACAAAAAAGCCAGATTGTGCCATAAGTGTAGCTATTGCAATACTTTTCATTAAAGAGCTTTTTCCGCTAGAATTAATTCCATAAAGCAAGACACCATGGATTGAATGCCCCTCATGCACATTCACATCAACCATAACAGTTGTTGGGTGAGGCACATCCATGTAATCACGATTTCCCATCACAATATCATTTGGGATATAAATTCCACCTCTTTCTTGTATCTCTATGAGTGGATGTCGCAGTTGCATGATTTGCATAAAATTCTCATCTTTTTTGACATCAATAATCATAGGTCTTGCATGTTTAAACTCTTGAGCCACTTTAGCAGAGCTAACGCCCACATCCAAATCAGCGATATAGCTTATGACTTTATCAAAAAGAAGGGTGTATCGTTTATCATAAATAGTTTGGAGTTGTATATATTTTTCTTTGACAAGTGCAACAATTTTACGCCTATTTTTTAGAATATTATCTGAAATTTTATCTGTAAATTCCGAAGTTATTTTGACATTATTGGTGAGTTTTTTGACACTAAATTTTGAAAACTCTGCATCACTTTTAAACTCTTTTTCTATCATGGAAAATCTATTTTTGCTCAAAGAGATATAATAACCCTCTTTTTCAAGAAAGCCCAAACCAACAAGACGGCTTGAGCCATTTGCCTTATTTGTTTCGAGTAAAGCTTCAATCTTGAGAATAATATCTTCAAAACCTACAAGCATGGTTGCATTGGTTTTTACCAAAGTATCTATCGCTTCATCTACTCCACTCATCAAAAAGTTTTCATCTACGGTGTTTATGGTAAAACGGCGAGAAACATCAAGATTTATTGTTTTTCGTATATCCCTTAAAAATTCTTCTACTTCACTCTCAAGAAAAGGTGCATTTTGAATTTTTTGTTTTTTGATATACGCCATTAATGTTTTGACACTGAGCATTGAAGCGTAAATATGGTTCATCTCAAAAGGGTGCAATCGTGCCAAAGCAAGGCGACGGGAGAGGCGTTCTAAATCATAAATCCCACGCATATTTTCATCAAGATAGCGTACATGAGAAGATACTTTTTCTATCAGGTCATATCGTCTTTGAAGCTCATTTTTATCTATAATTGGATTAAGTAATCGCTCTTTTAAAAGTCTTTTACCTATAGCTGTAGCACTTTTATCAAGCATCTTCAGGAGTGTAAACTCTTTTTTATCTTTTGAGATAATCCCGACTTGCTCTAAAGCATTATTACCAAGATACATAAAACGGCGGTTATCTATAATTTTTGGATGGTCAAGTTTTTGTACAATATGCATGTCATGCTCTATCACAAACTGAATCAAAATAGCTAACGATTCGCTAATCATGGGGTTTCTCTCTAAATCCAGATGCTCTATGGGAGAAAGGAGTGAATATATCTGATACACATTTTTAAACAGCTGATTTTGAAAATCAATTCTTGGTCTTTCATGATTGATACTATAATGGTAATGCTCTGCAATTTCCAAATATTGCAAAACATGTTTTTGGTCAGTTATGCCGTTCAAAAATGTGATAACAATTTCACTTGTACGGTAAACATTTAAAAGATTAAAGATTTCATCAAGCCCATAAGCTGGGTCTTCGCTTGTGCCATGTGTTTCATAAAGCCAAGTTTTCCCTGTTGTGACATCTATCGCTGAGAAACCAACATTATAAATTTCTCGATATTTATCTACCAAAATAGAAACAATAAAGTTATCATCATTATCAATAATATAGTCAAAATTTGTTCCAGGAGAGATAATTTGAGAGATATATCTACTAATTTTTGGAGGAGTTCCTTTTTGCTTTACAATAATAACAGTATATTTTTGCTCCGCAATCAAACGGTTTAAATAACGCTCAAACGAAACAGTCGGCACTCCTGCTAAAAGAGGATTTTTGTAAGAATTTTCTATAATATTCTTGTTTTTTTTAGTCAGTTGAATATTTAAAAGTTCTGCTATCTCTTTTGCTTTACCAATTTGCACTTCATCATTATTGACCTCATAAACCTCAAAAAAACTCCCTATTTCAATAAAAACAACACTATTGTGACCATATTTTTCTTCAAAATATTTTTGTAATTCAAAGTAAGTTTGAGACAATAATTGCTCTTTATTATTTAAAATAGAATCTATATCTGATACATGCATGTACTGTCTACCTTTATTGTTTTTTGAAAAGAATTTGAGATTTTTCCATGTAAGGGATTGTCAACTTGATTGTACAACATCTATTTTTAAATCGGCTTTAACGAATCTTTAAACGATTTTTTTCATATAATGGTATGAAGAACTCATAAATCTATGTATAATCAGAAGATGAAAAAAGTATTATTTTTAAAAAACATGACAATAAAACAAGCTAATATTTTTACAGTTATTATTGTATTTATTTTTACAACTATCTTTGTTGTTTTACTTGTGGACGAGGTCTATAAAGATTATGAAATCTCTTTAGAAAATAGTAGTTCTATTAAAAATAATAATCTTACTGTAGAGCATGTAAACGATAAAAAAACAAAAAAATTAAAGTCGCTTTTAATAAAAACTATCCTTGTGATTGTTACTTTATCTTTTATTATTTTTAGCGTTACTCTTGCCATTTATAAAATTTTTTATACCTTTTTAGAGCAAGATATTGAAACTTTTCTCCGTTTTTTTCAAGAATCTGCAATAAAAAAAGAGATTATTAATCCTGAAATTATCTTTTTTAAAGACTTTAAAATAATGGTTGAGTATGCAAATGAGATGGTTGCAACTATCAAGACACAGCAAAAAAATTTACAAGAACTTAATCAAAAACTTGAAGACAAAGTAAAAGCAAAAACAGCAGATTTAGAGCAGATAAATCAAAATTTACTCCAAGAAAAAAACTTTTCACAAGATTTACTCAATTCCCAAAAAGAGTTTTTACGCTATACGGTGCATGAAACAAATACGCCTTTGAGTGTTATTTTAACAAGTATTGAACTCTTTGTAATGAAAAATAAAAAAGATAGGCAACTCTCCAAAATAGAAGCGGCTGTGAAAAATATTTTTAATATTTATGATGATTTGAGTTATTTGGTTAAAAAAGACCAAGTGGATTACCCAAAAAGTGTTTTAGATATTGGAGCATTTTTAAACTCAAGAGTTGATTTTTTCTACGAGGTGGCAGAGCTTTCTAAAATTAGATTTATAAATGTTCCTCATGGAGAAAATTTATATATTTACTTTAATGAAACGAAACTACAACGAGTGATAGACAACACTTTGACAAATGCTATCAAATACACTTTGCCAAATGAAGATGTTTTTATTGAACTCAAACAAGAAAGCACCTATATCTATTTCTTAGTTGGAAGTAAATCAAAAGAGATTAAAGATACAAAAAAAATCTTTGATTCTTTTTATAGAGAAGAAAAAAATCGTGAAGGATTTGGAATAGGTTTACGACTTGTAAAAACAATTTGCGATGAAGAGGGCATACAGATTTTAATTGATTCAAACGATAAAAAAACAACTTTTACATATAGATTTAAAATGATGGGCGAATAGTCAAGACCTAAAAAGTTGGGATGATAATATCAAATTTAAAAACTTTTGGTAGTTCTCAAGCTCTATTGCATCACCTCTTGAGCTTTATATTGTTCTCTTAAAAGGAATGCTACAATGTGGCAAAAAAGAACTAAGGCATTGAATGACAAAAAAAGATAGAGAAATATACAAGTGAACATAATCTGTTTTTAAAAGAGTTGGGGCTGGATTTACTTCCTAATTAAGCTTTTGGTATCTGTTTTGAAGGTTTGTCATTGCGAGTGAAACGAAGCAATCTATTATTGTTTATAAGGTGTATCGAACAAATATTGTAAAATAATTCAAAAAGGAGATGGTTATGTGTACCATACAAAGAAAACAGCCTAATTACCAATTCCTCTTCGCCCAAATCAAAGATTATGGACGAAATATCTTTGGTGGTGTGTGATGAAAATATTATTACTAGAAGATGAAGTGATGTTAAATGAATCAATCCAAGAGTTTTTGGAGGGAGTTGGGCATATGGTTGAGAGCTTTTTTGATGGTTTGGAGGCTTATGAGGCAATCAAAAAAAATTCATATGATTTATTGATTTTAGATATTAATGTGCCAAATATGGATGGACTTACTTTTTTAGAACGCCTTCATGAGCTTAAAATACATATTGGAACTATTTATATTAGTGCTTTGGTAGATATTGAAGATATCTCAAGAGCTTATAATCTAGGATGTTATGATTACTTGAAAAAACCTTTTCATCTCAAAGAATTGGCTTTACGACTTGATAGGATTATACTCTCTAGCGAAGTCCCACGAGTGCAACTGAGGCTTTCAAAAAATTATAGTTACGACCAAGAACACAGCACACTTTTATTGAATGGAATACCTCAAACACTTACAAAGAGACAATCTCAAATTATGGATTTACTTGCAAGAAATCGTGGACGGGTTGTTGATTTTGAGCAATTTAGCACTTATATTTGGGATGATATAATTGTGGATAATGCAACAATTCGTGCTGAAATCAATAGACTTAAAAAATTTTTACAAGAGGATGTAATAAGCAATGTCAGGGGCATGGGTTATATGATTGATAAACCATAAATTCATTTTTTTAAATTTTTAATAAAATTGGAACTATATTTGCTAATGAAAAAGTAATAGGAACTATTTTATATGGAGAAATTAAGAATAATGAGAAAAATTTGGCTGTTATCAATATTTTTAGTTATACAAGCTAGTGCAAATATGTGGATTAGTGCTGGTCAAGCCTACGGAATTGAGCCTCGATTACTTTATGCAATTTCTAAGGTTGAGAGCAATGTTCGTCCATGGGTTATTTCTGTTAATTATAAAAAACTTTCATCATCTCAGAGTAAAAAGCTTTATTCTATGTTGCGAACTAAAAAGATTTTTTACAATACTTTTACAAAAGTAATCGAAATTGATAACCAAGATATTAATCAAGCTAAAGGAGTTATCAGCTTTTTAGATAGCAATCACTATCCATCTTTTGATATAGGATTGATGCAAATAAATAGCATTCACAAAAAAACCCTTGCAAAAAATGGGATAACACTTGATGCACTTTTAGATGAAAATTGCAATCTTCATGTGGCTGCTGGAATTTTATGGAATTGTTACAAAAAACATAAATCAACTCACAAGGCAATAAATGCTTACAATGGTAAAACAGTTGGAAACCCATATTATTCTAAAGTGTTCAGCATACTTAATAACCTTCTTCTTCCTACTGAAGATGTTTCAAAACGATTATTTTATTGTGTGATTTAATCTCACTCTTTTTACTTTAAGCTTTTCTATTCGTGTTACTTATATTCACACTTTTTTAAACTATTACATTTTTATATACAAATTTTTTCTTTTGCTATGTTCATGCTATTCTTATATTCTACTATTAATGTTGAAAATTAATTTTGGAGAGTTATATGAAGAAAAAACTTTTATTAAGCTCATTAACAATTGGACTTTTAAGTTCAGTAAATGTTTATGCAGTAGAAGATTTGAGTGCAATGTTTTCTGAGGGTAAAGCAAGTGGACAGATTAGAGAGTTTAGTATTTCTAGGGCTTATAAATATACAGATTCATCAAAAGATTATACTCGTACTGCAAATGCAGTTGGTGGTTATCTTAAATATGAAACAGCTTCATTAGAGGGTTTAAGCTTAGGAACGGCATTTTATACTACAAATGGTTTTGGGCTTGGTGGAAATAAGGCGATAAATAAAGAGGTTGACCATACTTTACTTGGTAAAGATAACGAAGGATATTCAATTTTAGGGGAAGCATATTTACAATATAAATATGGCAATACAACATTCAAAGGTGGTCGTCAAAAACTTGATACTCCTTTAGCAGGAACTGATGACGCAAGAATGATACCTAACCTTTTTGAGGCGTATGTATTAAGTAATACAGATATTACTAACACAACTTTACTTCTAGCACATGTAACTAAATTTGCTCAAGGAACATTTGGACGAGTTTATTCAGGAAGTCCAGAAAGTCCTACAAATCAAATTTTAGCTGCTACTTCAGGTTATTCCGCAGTTGATGACCAAAATCAAGTAGGTGATTTTGTAAACATGGGTAATTATGCAATTGGTAAAACAACCGATGGTGTAACTGCAGGAGCTGTAATTTATAAACTCAATGACAACATGAACATGCAACTTTGGGATTATTACGCTTATGATATTTTAAATGCCATGTATGGAGAAATAAATTTCAAATGGAATTGTCTCTTAAGTGACACTGTACACCCATTTTTCTCTGCTCAAGCTATTAAAGAAAATGAGATTGGAGATAAGCTTTTAGGTAAAGTAGAAGGGATGTATTGGGGCGCTAAATTTGGTGCCGATATTGAAAACTTTCAAGCGTATCTAGCGTATTCACAAGCAGATGAAAATGGTGCAACAGAAGCCTCAACCCAAAACGCAATCATCACTCCATGGGGTGGAATGCCCGCTTACACTCAAGGGATGGTAACTCGACATCAATTTTTAGCTGGAACAAAAGCTTCAAAAATAGCATTGGCTTATAATTGGAAAGGGTTTGGTCCAGACCTTGCTACTTCGGTTTATTATACTAATTTTGAGATGGCAAAGTACAATGGATATACAGCAGATGAAGATGCTTCAGAAAGTGGATTTGATGTTATTTACAAACCAGAGCTTGTACAAAATTTATCACTTCGTGTTCGTGCTAATTTTACAACAGATTATAATGTAAACATCACATCTAAAAATACCATTAGCTGGGATGAATATAGATTTATAGCAAACTATAATTTCTAAAAAAAAGGAAAAAATATGAAAAAAGAGCTCGTAGAAAAAATCAAGAGAAATCCTGATTATATAGCATTGGTTTCAAAAAGAAGTAGTTTTGCTATTAAGCTAAGTATTTCAATACTTGTAGTTTATTTTGCATTTATTCTCACAATTGCGTTTGAGCCATCACTTTTGGGTACTCCATTGTCTGAGGGTTCTGTGACAACTATCGGTATTCCTATTGGCATGGTTGTAATTGTTTTTGCTTTTGTCTTGACTGGCATATATACAAAAAGAGCAAACAGTGAATTTGATGATTTAACAAATAAAATCAAAAAATCAATTAAAGGACAATAAATGAATAGAATATTTTTATTTTTAATTCTAAGTACGATTGCGATTTTTGCCTCAGGTGCAATTGAGGGTGAAGTACAAAAACAAGCACTTAACATGTCAGCGATTGTCATGTTTGTTATCTTTGTTGGTGCTACTTTGGGGATTACTTATTGGGCTGCAAAAAGAACAAAAAGTGCAAAAGATTTTTACACAGCAGGTGGTGGAATTACAGGCTTTCAAAATGGTATGGCGATTGCAGGTGACTACATGTCAGCAGCTTCGTTTTTGGGGATTTCTGGGCTTGTATATGCAAAAGGATATGATGGACTTATCTATTCTATCGGTTTTTTAGTTGGTTGGCCAATTATTCTTTTCATGATTGCAGAGCCTTTGAGAAACTTAGGAAAATACACTTTTGCGGATGTTGCTTCTTACAGATTGCGTCAAGGACCTATCCGTACTTTGGCGGCTTCTGGTTCAATTGCAACCGTTATTTTGTATTTGATTGCTCAAATGGTTGGTTCAGGAAAACTTATCCAACTTTTATTTGGTCTTCAATATGAAGTAGCTGTTATCTTAGTTGGTGTACTTATGATTTTATATGTCACTTTTGGCGGTATGCTTGCAACAACTTGGGTTCAAATTATCAAAGCATTTTTATTACTTTCTGGTGCAACATTTATGGCAATTGCTGTTATGGCACATTATGATTTTAGTTTTGGTGCATTATTTGCACATGCAACGGAGCTTAAAGGTATCGCAATTATGAGTCCAGGTGGATTGGTTTCAGACCCAATTTCTGCAATATCTTTAGCAGTGGCACTTATGTTTGGAACAGCTGGTTTACCACATATCTTGATGAGATTTTTTACCGTAGCAGATGCAAAAGAAGCGAGAAAATCAGTTTTCTATGCTACAGGTTTTATTGGTTATTTTTATATTTTGACTTTTATTATCGGTTTTGGTGCGATTGTTATGGTTTTCAAAAATCCACAATATTTAGATATGGCAAAAGATGCAATTGAGGGTGGTTCACCAATTTTGGGTGGCAATAATATGGCAGCAATTCACCTCTCACATGCAGTTGGTGGCGATTTCTTCTTAGGCTTTATTTCAGCAGTGGCTTTTGCAACAATTTTAGCAGTTGTTTCAGGGCTTACTTTAGCGGGTGCAAGTGCAATTTCTCATGACCTTTATGCTTCAGTGTTTAAAAAAGGGAATGTTGATGGAATTAAAGAGATGCAAGTATCAAAAATTGCAACTGTAGTTCTTGGTGTAATTGCTATTATCATGGGTATTATGTTTGAAAAACAAAATATTGCTTTCGTGGTTGGTCTTGCTTTTGCTATTGCAGCATCTGCTAACTTTCCAATTCTTTTTCTCTCCATGTATTGGAAAAAACTTACAACTCGTGGTGCTGTAATTGGTGGTTCTTTGGGACTTGCAACTGCCGTAATTTTGGTTATTCTCGGACCAACAGTTTGGATAGACCTTTTGGGAAATACAAAAGCAATTTTCCCTTATCAATATCCAGCACTGTTTTCTGTGACCGTAGCATTTTTAGGTATTTGGTTTTTCTCTATTACAGATAACTCTCATGAAGCAGCGTTAGAGCGAGAAGCGTTTGAAGCTCAATATATTAGAAGTCAAACAGGTATTGGTGCAGAAGGTGCATCAAGTCATTAATCTTTTACCCTCTTTTGGGGGTAAAAAAATATTTTGTTTGGGAAATTATTTATGAGTATTTTAGACCAAAGAAAACTTATCGCATCTATTCACCCTTTTGAACTTTTGAGTTCAAATACACTTGATAATCTTATGCAAAAAATTGATATCGCTTATTATCCAAAAGAGACGCTTCTTATCTCTAAAAATTTACCATCTATCGCATTTTATATTGTCATAAAAGGTTCAGTTGCTGAATTTATTGATGCAGAATTACATAATGTGTATAGTTCAGGAGATAGTTTTGATGCTGATGCTCTCATATATAATAAATCTCAAAGTAGATTTGTTGTTGATGAAGATTTAATTTGTTATGAGATTAAAAAGAATGATTTTCTGGATTTAATGCAAAATAAAGAGGTGCAAAGTTATTTTTTACAAGATTTTATCACCCGTCATCAACATCTCAAAAATTATCATGCACAAAGTGAATTAACCCCATTTTTAATCTCAAAAGTATCAGATATGTTTTTACATAAGGCATGTATTGTTGATAAAAATGAAACAATATATAACGCTGTAGTAAAAATGAAAGAGTTAAAAACAAGTGTGGTAATTGTTAAAAAAGAGAGCGGTAATTTTGTTGTAACCGATACAGATTTACGAGATAAAGTAGTTTTAGGCAACATGCAAACCTCAGCACCAATAGATACAATCGCTTCGAGCCGTATGATTAGTATTGAGAGTCATGATTTTTTATTTAACGCACTTTTGCTTATGACACAAAACGCAATAAAACGATTAATTGTGATGGAAGACAATCAGATTTTGGGCGTTTTAGAACAACTTGATTTACTAAGTTATTTTGCAAATCACTCCTATTTGGTAGCAGTGCAAATTGATAAAGCAAAAAATATTGAAGATTTAAAAAATATCCAAAGCGATTTTAAAAATCTTATTCTTACTCTGAGTTCTAAAGGGGTAAAAGTTCGTTATATCACAAAAATGGTTGCAACGCTCAATACTAAAATATATAAAAAAGTTTTTGATATGTGTGTCGATAAAACACTTCAAAATCAATGCGTTTTGGTTGTCATGGGTTCTGAGGGGAGAGAAGAACAAACACTTAAAACAGACCAAGATAATGCACTTATTATCAAAGATGGAGTGGATGTGAGTCTTTTTTACGAACCCATGATGCAACTGAATCGCTCTCTTTTGGAGATAGGTTTTCCTGTTTGTAGCGGTCAAGTCATGGTGAGTAACCCATTTTGGAGAAAAGAGGTCAAAGAGTATAAACTCCTTATTGATGATTGGGTTACAACTCTTAATGAGCAAAATTTACAAAATTTGAGCATATCTCTTGATGCAAAATATGTAGCAGGAGATAAAAGTTTACTTGAAGAACTTAGCACTTATTTATACCAAAGTTTTCATAATCGTGATGATGTTTTAGCCCATATTGCTAAGGGAGTTTTAAGTTTTGAAACACCTTTGTCACTTTTTTCAAGTTTTGTTTTAGAAAAAAGTCATGACAACAAATTAGACCTTAAAAAAGGTGGTATTTTTGCTCTTGTGCATGGTGTGAGAACTTTATCGTTGCAATATGCAATCCGTGAGACAAATACAATTAATAGAATCAAAGAATTAAATAATAAAGGTGTCATAGATAAAAATTTTGCAACAGAGCTTATAGAGAGTTTTGATACTTTATCGACTATCCGTTTACATGCAATGCTTGAATCTAAAAATTCAGATAACTATATTAATCCTAAAAATCTCCAAAAAATTGAGATGGATTTGCTCAAAGATAGTTTTAAAGTGATAAATAAATTTAAAAAATTTATGAGTTTTCATTTTCATCTTGAGATGGTTCGTTGATGTTCTCTTTTTTTAAGAATTTGCAACGAAATTATAGTTTATCGAAACTCAAAAATGAAAATTTTAAGTTTTTGTTTGAGCCAAATACAAGTGATGAATATGTTGTTTTTGATACCGAAACAACAGGTCTTAATCCAAAAGAGGATGATATTCTCTCTATTGGAGCAGTTAAAATCAAAAATAACAAGATTTTGACTTCTGAGACTTTTGAGGTTTTTATTAAAAACACCCAAAAGATAAGTTCAAAAAGTATCGAAATTCATCAAATTCGCCCTTGTGACCTTGAAAATGCAAAAGAGATGCAAGAAGCGATTGAGAGCTTTTTATATTTTATTGGCTCAAGACCTTTGGTCGGATATTATTTAGAGTTTGATGTCAGTATGATAAATAAATATCTTATCCCTATGTTGGGCATTAAATTGCCAAATAAGATGATAGAAGTTTCAGAACTTTATTATGATAAAGAGATTGCTTTTATCCCTCAAGGAAATATAGATTTGAGATTTGATACCATTCTCAAAAAATACAATCTCCCCAACATGGGAGCGCACAATAGTGTCAATGATGCCGTCATGACGGGGATGATTTTTTTGAAATTAACACAGGGTAAATAATTTGATGGTAAAAGTATTGGTAATTGGTGGCGGTTATGGTGGGCTTAGGACGGTTGAGAGTTTATCTAACCATAAAAATATAGAGATAACACTTGTAGACCAAAATGCTTATCATTATCTTCAAACTGAAGCGTATGGATATATAGCAGGGAAATTTGATGTTCATGAGATAGCTATCAATTTAAGTAATTGGGCTTTAGGATTTGAGCGGGTTACATTTTTGCAAACAACTGTCACTTCGGTTGATTTTGAAAACAGATGTATAGATTTTAATGATACAAAAATCTTTTTTGATTATGTGGTAATTGGTGTTGGTGCAAAAACAAACTTTTTTTCTTTTATAGAGGGATTACGAGAAAACAGCTATGGGGTGAAAAGTTTATATAGAGCTTTTAATTTTAGAAAAGATTTTGAGAATTTAATCTATAAAAAGCTTGAAAACAAAGAAAATGAAAGTTTTGATACTCTTAATATTGCTATTGGTGGAGCGGGTTTGAGTGGTGTTGAGGTGGCGGCCGAGATGGCGTATGTGATAAAAAATTATGCCAAAACAATAGGTAATCGTGCCAAAGATATAAAAATTTATCTTATTGATGCAAGTGATACTATTTTACCTGGAACAAGCAAGTATATTATTCAAAATACTACCAAACGGCTTCAAGATTTGGGTGTAAAAATTTTGACAAATGCGTTTATTTCAAAAGTTGAGCCAAATCTTATCCATTTTAAAAATGGGGAGATGTTGCAATATGCTTTTATGATATTTACAGGTGGTATTAAAGCCTCTGCTTTAAACGAAGCTTTGTCATGTGAAAAAAATAGACTTAATCAACTTATAGTCGATAAAACACTCAATATTGCAGGATATAAAAATGTGTTTGCAATTGGGGATTGTATTGAAATGAGAGATGCAAAAGGGGATATTTTACCACCAACTGCACAAAGTGCAGAGCGAAGTGCCGAGTATGTAGCCAAAGCAATTAAAGCTCGAATAGATAAACAAGAGCCAAAGCCTTTTAGTGCAAGTTCTATGGGAATGTTTGTCGCACTTGGTGGTAAATATGCAGTTGGTGAAATTTTTAAGTTTATAAAAGTGAGAGGTTATAGTGCATTTCTTTTAAAAAAAGGGATAACTTATGGTTATTATCTAGGGCTTCGTCTTAGAATTAACACAGGGTTTAAAAATAGAGTAAACAAGGCTGATATGTAAAGAAAAAGTAATTCTAAAACATATTTTAAAAATAAATTTGATTTTTTATAAAAGCTAAAATTGATTTTTCTTAGCTATAATTTTTTCAAATTCAACACAAACAAAACAATTGAAAAGGAAGTATAAATGTCACAAATAGAAGCAAAACCAGTTTTTCAACCAAACAAAGAGTTTAGCAAAACTGCTAGAATTAAAAACATGTGTGAGTACAAGGCACTTCAAGATGCTGCTACTGAAGATTATGAAGGTTTTTGGGGTGGTTATGCAAAAGAAAAACTTGATTGGATTGAGCCTTTTACAAACACTTTAGATGAGTCAAATTTTCCATTTGTGAAATGGTTTGGAGGTGGAAAACTCAATGTCTCCGCACAATGTATTGACCGCCATTTAGAGTTTCGCAAAAATAAAGCGGCAATTATTTTTGAGGGCGATAGAGGAGATAAACAAGTTATCACTTATTTAGATTTATATTACAAAGTAAATAAATTTGCAAACCTTTTAAAAGAGGATTTTGGTGTCAAAAAAGGGGATAGAGTTGTAATTTATATGCCTATGATTCCAGAAGCTGCGTATGCGATGCTTGCATGTGCTAGAATTGGTGCAATTCACTCTATTGTTTTTGGTGGATTTTCTAGTGAAGCATTAAAAGATAGAATTGAAGACGCTGAGGCAAAAGTGGTAATTACAGCAGATGGAGCGTATAGAAAAGATAAACCATACATGCTCAAACCCGTAGTCGATGCTGCAATTGATGCAAATTCTCCTGTAAAAAAAGTTTTGGTAATTGAGCGAAATAACGAAGATGTAACTTGGGTTGCAGGACGAGATTACTCTTATAATGAACTTATCAAAAGCAAATCTGGAAAATGTGAACCTGAAGTGATGGACGCTGAAGACCCACTCTTTTTACTTTACACTTCAGGTTCAACAGGCAAACCAAAAGGGGTACAACACAACTCTGCAGGGTATATTCTTTGGGCGCAAATGACTATGGAATGGGTATTTGATGTCAAAGAAAATGATACTTATTGGTGTACTGCCGATGTTGGTTGGATTACAGGACACACTTATATTGTATATGGTCCACTCGCCATGGGTGCGACAACTGTTATGTTTGAAGGCGTTATCACCCATCCAGATGCAGGGCGACCATGGAAAATGGTAGAAGAGCATAAAATAAATCAGTTTTATACCGCTCCAACTGCGATTCGTGTTTTACATAAAATGGGTGAACATGAACCTTTAAAATATGACCTTTCCTCTCTTAAAGTATTGGGAACTGTAGGTGAACCAATTGACCCACCAGCATGGAAATGGTACTATGAAGCAATTGGTGGTTCAAAATGTGCAATTGTTGATACTTATTGGCAAACAGAAACAGGTGGGCATATCGTATCTCCAATTCCAGGAGCAACTCCTATTAAACCTGCATGTGCAACTTTCCCACTTCCAGGGATTATGGCAGAAATTTTGGATGAAAACGGAGAAAAATCTCCTGTAGGTGAAAAAGGTTTAATGTGTGTGACTCGCCCATGGCCTTCTATGATTCGTGGTGTTTGGGGTGATGAAAAACGGTTTGTAAAATCATATTTTGGAGATGTCAAAAAAGATGGTAAACCAGTATATTTTACAGGTGATGGTGCTGTTTATGATGCAGATGGTTATATTACAATAACAGGTAGAACAGATGATGTTATCAATGTTTCAGGTCACAGAATGGGAACTGCTGAAGTAGAAGCTGCTATCAAAAAACATCCAAATGTGGCAGAAGTTGCTGTTGTTGGTAAGCCACATGAGATTAAAGGTGAGGGAATTTTTGCTTATGTTGTTCTTAAATCTGATTCGGGTGTAGCCGATGAGGTTGAAGAGGTAAAAGCTATCAATAAAGTGATTCAAAAAGAGATAGGCAATATCGCTTTATGTGATGACATGGTCTTTACTTCGGGGCTTCCAAAAACTCGTTCAGGAAAAATCATGAGAAGAATTCTCCGCTCAATTGCAAAAGGTGAGGAAATTACTCAAGATATTTCAACACTTGAAGACCCAAGTATTGTAGAAAAAATTGTAAATATGCTTAGAAAATAGAAATTATTTCATCTCCCTTTTGGGCGATGAAAATTTGTTTTTCAGTATCTATATCAAAAAATTAACAAAAAATAAAACACTTACTTTTACTAACATGACAACACTCGTACCAATGATATTCCCTATTTGACACGATGTACACTGTTTGTATTCTTTCCCCTCATATTGTGCATAAAAAAAGTACACGACAATTAAAAGAAGTAAAAATCCGACAGTATAGTTTTCTATTAAATTGATAGTATCTATTATTTGTGAACTAACGAAAAATTTTACAAAAGTTGTAGCGAGTGCAGTTACAAAAATATATTTAAATATTTGAAGAATTCTATCTCTTTTAAACACTGTCGGACAATCATTTTTCATAATGGCATCCGTGCCAAATTCAAGTTTGGCATCAAAAAGTTTTTGCTCATCAGGACTCAGACGCATTCTAAAATTTGAGCCATACAGATAATCCATTTTTCGTTGAATAAGAATAGACAAATCTCCATCTACTTCCAAAAACTGTGGCTTTGCTTCTCTATCTTCATACACAAGTTTGATTTTTTCATATCTTGATGTTTGTGCGCTTAATGTACCAAAATACGCAGTAGTTTCTATGGGCGTGACATTGCCCTCTTTTTTTAAAACTCTTGGGTTAATAAGTTCTAAAAAATCACCATTATCTTTTTTAATAACAATAACAGCAAGCGAAGAACCTATTTGAAAAGCAGCGAGAGCCTTTAAATTATGTGCTTCCATTGTGTCTTTTAAATCTTGTATAAGGCTAAGTAGCGTTTCATCAAAATGTCTTACATCTGTACCAAACTCTAAACTTGGAGTTGTTGGGTATTTTGTAATTTCTCGTATCATTTCTTATCCCTTGGAGTAGTTTTTTTGGAGAGTATAGTATCGAAAAAATGGATTATTATCTCTAGAAAAGTTGTAATGGCTGATGTCTATTAGTTTAAAAAAAACAATATTTTCAAAGATTAAGTTACTCTTTTAGCTCTAAATAGCGAAAAGCATCGCCATTCATGGCTGTGATGAAAGCGGTATCAGTCTGGAGTATTTTGTTGTTCGATATATTTTTTTAAAATTTCAATAGGTGCACCACCAACACTTGCTACAAAGTAACTTCTACTCCATAAAGCTACATTTTCGCCCCAATACTCTTTTTGAAATATTTTAA